>NZ_CP152017.1:0-300000 GCF_038618305.1 Sporosarcina sp. FSL K6-2383 | reverse complement strand
CTCTTTGAAAGTTGTGCAGTGGAAAAGGTGTAACATGGAATATAAATACGTTCTTTATCAGAAAAAGTACCACGTCCTAAACGGATTTTAGCGTTTAGAACGTGGTATTTTTATTCCAGAAGGGATTGTTACTAGGGAAGATTCTTGTCCTGATCTTGTTCAATGGCAGACAATGCTAACTTTTTGATGGTCATGTCATCCATTGGAGGATTATGCAAGCCTGCCCTGACATCGCGGTAGTAACGTTGCAAAGGATTGCTGTGCTGTAGACTTTTGGCGCCGACAATTCGCATCGCTTTATCGACAATCGTCACGGCCGAGTTGGTTATGGTATGTTTGACGACGCCAATCTCATTGGAAAGTAGACTTCTTCGAGATTCGTCGTCGTACACTTCTGCGACGCTATAGATCAGATGTCTTGCTTGTGTTAACGCCAAATCCATTTCACCGATGAGTTGTTGAACGTTTGGTAATTGGCTGATGGGTCCGTTTAGACTGTTTGGTTGATGGTTATTGGCGAAGTGGACGGCATAGTCACGTGCGGCTTGTGCAATCCCCAGATAACAGGCTGGAATGTGAAGAAGCCATGCGTTCAATTTTCCGCCACTTGCTGTAGCTGGGAGTTCAACAAGTTTTGAAGCTTCGACGATGACGTTGTTAAGCACTAAATCATGGCTTGCAGTACCTCGCATGGACATCACATCCCAAGTTTCTTCAATGGTGAGTCCTTCTAAATCCTTATGCAGCAGAAAGAAGCCAATCTTTTGTTGCTCCTCAATCCAGGCGGAGGTTAGAAAATAGGTGAGAACGGGAGAGGCGGTTGTAAAAATTTTGCGTCCCGATAAAACCCAGGCCCCGTCTTTCTTGATAGCAGTTGTGCCAGGGCGTCCACCTCGCGTTGGACTTCCTGTTTGCGCTTCACTTGCCGTACGATTGATTAACGCCCCATTCAGTATTTCCTTGGCTATAAAGTCTAAGTTGTCATCCGTCCACAGTTTTTGTTCGAAAAGCTCACCGATTACTCCGAGATTCCAGCCGATGGAAAGAGCTGTGTTCGCATCAAAACTTGCAAGTGTTTCTTGAAGTAGTACCATGTCGTAGACGGTCAATCCCGCACCACCATACGCTGTTGGAAGCGTACTGCTTGTATAACCGATATCTACTAACGATTGAATATTGTCTTTTGGAAAGAGGGATAACTCATCGATTTCGGCTGCTCCATTTTTGAATGTAGCTTCTTTGCTATATAGTTTTTGTAACCACTCTTTTTGACGCGCTGTCTTTACGAATAAATTCATAGTACTGTTCCTCCTCAAGTCGAAAATGAAAGTATGATTATATTATAATTCATATTTGTTTAGTTAGCTTTGAAAGTGAACGTTGGAATAAGTAGACTCCCTGTATTTTCAGGTAAATTAATGATTCCGTTTCACCTTCTTCCGATTAGCCCTTTGATGATCATAATGTGAAGTAATAACAAAGTGATGCGGCCTTGAATTTATATAACGTTTATATATGAAATTTATACTGTTAGAGTTATGAAAGGGAGGAAAACAATGAATTTTATAAAAGCATTAACAGATAAGGTGGCTACAAAAAAAGGTGCCTGGATAACGGTTGCACTTTGGCTCGTTTTAATGATTGGCATAAGTGCAGGACCTAAATTAGGAGATTACAAAGTAACAAATTTCCAATCCTTGCCTGATGAAGCGCAATCAATTATTACTCAAAATAAACTAGATAAGTATTTTCCAAATGATCAAGGAACACCTGGGATTTATGTATTCCACAAAGCTGATGGAGAATTGGTAATAGAAGACGTTATTACGATTATTGACGGCATTAAAGAGGCAAATATTGAAGGAATAGAAGAGATTGTAGATCTCGCAGCATTACCTCCTCAAGCATTACCGGCGTTTTTATCAGAAGATAAAACGACGATGATTGTCCCTATGAATCTCAAAGCAGGTTTAGGAAATGCAGATTATGCAGAGATTAATGACGAAACTACTGAGCTAGGTACAAAAATCGCAGCAGAGTTACAGACGGAATTTTATATTACTGGCCCAGCGGGTATTGCAGGCGATACAGTAAAATTATTTGAATCTGCAGACTTAAAGCTATTATTTACGACAATCGGAATTATTTTGGTGTTATTAATTGTCATTTATCGTTCTCCGTTATTGGCAATTATTCCATTGTTTGCAACGGTGGTAGTCTATCAAGTAGTCAACCAAACAGTGGCTTTACTTGGTGCAGGTGGACTTGAAATCAATAACTCAACAACTTCAATAATGAGTATATTATTGTTTGCAGCAGTAATTGATTACTCATTATTTGTATTCTCTCGTTATCGCGAGGAGTTAAACCATTACGAAGATAAATATGAAGCCATGAAAGTAGCAATGCGTGCAACAGCAAAACCAGTTTTATTTGCAGGTGGTTCTGTATTTGCCGCTATGATTATTTTGTACTTTGCAGATTTCCGTGATTATCAAAACTTTGCGCCAATATTTGGTACGGCATTGGCCATCATTATGATTGCTTCCGTAACACTTATACCAGCATTATTCGCGTTGTTTGGACGTAAAGCATTCTGGCCGAAAGTACCTGAATTCGGGAAATCAAAAGAAGTTAAACATGGTATTTGGGGACCGATTGCAAAATTTGTTATTCGGAAACCAGGATTAGTCGGTGGTACGGTATTACTGTTTTTAGTAGTAACAGCAGCAAATGTACTCAATTTAAATTATGAATTTAACTCAGTAAAAAACTTCCCGGCGGATTTGCCATCTCGTGTAGCATTTGAAATCGTTGAAGAGAAGTTTAATAAAGGAGATTTAGCACAAACGAATGTACTTGTTACTGGTGATGAGTTAACGCAAGAACAACTACAAGAGATTGCAACCTATTTCTCAGAAAATGAACTGATTGGTTCTGCTAGACCTTCTGGATTAACAGAGGACGGAAAATACGGTAAAATAACAGTATCCCTAAAGGAAAATCCATATAGCATAGAGGCAATTGACTTCTTAGAACAATTCCGTGAAGATCATGCAACGTACGGCTTATCAAATGATAAAGAAGTTGAATTATCATTTGCGGGTACAACGGCAAAATTAGTCGATGAACAACAAACCAATAATAAAGATATCATTAAAATTGTGATTCTAGAAACAGTACTCATTCTTGTGTTGTTACTAGGTCTAACGCGTTCATTTAAAATGCCGATATATATGATGGCAACGATTTTATTCTCATATGTATCTGCTCTAGGATTAGGAATTTTCTTAGTGGATGTTTTATTTGGATATGATGCTATTTCAACCCGTGCACCCGTGTACGCCTTTGTATTCTTAGTAGCACTCGGTATTGACTACAACATTATTCTAGTGAGTCGTTTCTTAGAAGAGCGTAAACATCTAAAAGTGAAAGATGCCTTAGAAGTTGCTATACGTAATACTGGTGGGGTGATTTCGTCTGCTGGTATAATACTTGCAGCAACGTTTGCAGCATTAATGACAATGCCGATTACTGACCTGTTTATCTTTGGGTTTATTGTAGCAATCGGAATTCTCATTGATACATTCTTAGTACGAGGAATGTTATTACCTTCACTTATTTTGTTTTTTGAAAAAGATAAAAAATAAGTCTATCAAGGAGGAAATGTAATTGTCGATATTAATCGTGGACGATGATGAAGCGATTTTACAATTAGTTTCCATCCATTTAGAACAGGCTGCATATAATGTGGAAAAAGCAAGCAATGCCGAGGCAGCGCTTGCTTTTTTGCAACAACAACCATTTGATTTAGCGATCATTGATGTGATGATGCCTGGAATGGATGGCTTTCAATTGGCGAACATAGTCACGAACCAATATGAAATCCCTGTTATTATGCTAACGGCAAAAGGGCAAATTGAAGACAAGGAAAAGGGATTTGCGCAAGGGATTGATGATTATATCGTTAAGCCTTTTGAGACGAAGGAGTTACTATTTCGTGTAAATGCCATTTTACGTCGCTATCAAAAAATAAATCAAGCGCAAAGTGTTGTTGGAAATGTCAAAATGGATCGGAATACATGGGAGCTGAAAATTGGAGATCAACAATACATTTGGCCAATGAAAGAACTAGAAGTTTTATTATATTTATTGCAACGGACAGTTGGAAATGTAAATCGCTGGGATCTAATTGACGAAATATGGGGTGAAACATTAGAGCAACCAGAATTCACATTAAATACGCATATTAATCGAATACGGGAACGGTTAAAAAGAGCTGAAGCGACTATTGAAATCGTTACAATACGCGGTTTTGGCTATCGACTTGAGGTAAAAGAATGAAATTACTACAACGTTTTATTTTATCTACATTGATTATTATTTCTATAAGTATTTTTATTGGTTTAATTTGTTCAAATATCCTTTACGTTACCTTGGTAAAGGAGAAAATGAATAATCGTTACTTAGATATTGCTGAACAATTAGCCACTCAAATGGAAGATCATGAAATAAGCCTTCAGGCATCTTCAGACTTTCTGAAAATAATGGGTCACTCTGGTTACCAAATTGCATTAGTAAAGGAAAATGGAGAACAGATTATTTTTGGAGAACAGTTTCATGGCAACGAATTAAATGATCAAATGCGGTCCTTATTTGAAGGGGAAAATACGTATCATGGTGTCAAATCCTTTAAAAATTCCTATTTAATGATGAGTCATTTTACAAATGATATAGAAAATACTGTAGGGACGAGACTAGAACTTGAAGGTGAAGAGTATGCGTTGTTTTTACGTTCCAATAACACAAGTTTCTTTACAGAGTTTCACTTAATTATTATTGGATTTATATTTGCTGTTTTTGTGAGTAGCATCATTGGCATTTTGTTAGTGTCCCGAAAGTTAACCCAGTCACTATCGGAATTGACGAGTGCAACGCAAGAAATTGCAAATCATAATTATGAGTATACCTTAATGATTAGACGAAAAGATGAAATCGGACAACTCGCTGATAGTTTCCGTATGATGCAACAGAAGTTAGCGAATACAGATAAAGCAAGAAAAAAGTTTGTGAATAATGTCTCCCATGATTTTCAATCACCATTGTTAAATATTCAAGGGTATTCAGAGTTACTAGATCGTGAACTTTCATCAAGTGAAAGCAAAAAGTATAACAATATTATTCAAACAGAAGCAAAACGATTATCAAATCTAACAAAACAATTGCTAATCCTTACTTCAATTGATCAAGGGAAATACCTGATTAATAAGAAGTTAGTAAGGATAGATGAGCAGCTCCATCAAGTTGTGCGTTCCATGCTTTGGCGTATAGAGGAGAAAGGGCTTGAATTTAAAATTGATTTGCAGCCTGTAACTGTTTATGCTGACCGCTCGTTGTTGATGAATGCGTGGGAAAACTTAATCGGAAACGCGATTAAATACAATAAAGAGTATGGGGAAATTAGTGTTCAATGTTATGAAGAGAAATCCCGAATAATTGTGAAGATTAAAGATACTGGGATCGGACTAGAAGAACAAGCATTGGAAAAAATATTTGAGCGATTTTATCGGGTGGATCAGGCACGCAATAAAGAAGGAACTGGGTTAGGGTTATCGATTGTTCGGGAAGTATTGTCTTATCATAATGCTTCTATTGAAGTTGAAAGTAATATAAACGAAGGAACGACCTTTACGATAGTTTTCGACGTTAAAGAAGTGTAATAATATATGACAATAACCCTCGTAAGTTTTGTAAAGCTTATGAGGGTTATTTTAAGTCTAACTGACATCTGTAAATGTACAGGAAGAAATTTTTGAAGGTTACTTCTCCCCAAGTGAAGGGCCCTATGAATGATTCCGCTTGGCCTCTTTCACTGATAATATGTCAGCATCAGCTCCGTATTCTCCCCTGATTACTTTCCTTGCGCCGACGGGAGTTCTCGCGGTGACTTGTTTGAGTTCCCTTGTCCCGTTTAGCTCCATTTCGACAAGGAAACATTTCGATCCGCACATCATATGAATTCCTCGTTTCTTAAGACTTTCATTTCTTCCATTGTAGGCTAACTTCACTTGAATGGGAAATCTACTGCTGTAGTAGCTTTGAAGAGGTTACGCAATCTCGGGCGTAGGTCATGGAAATTTTCATTTCGGCCCAGATTCGCTTTCTCGATTTCCACATATTATAATTATCAACATGAACTGTATCCAATAATGGAAGACACTTTACTCGGATTTTGTTCACTTGCTACACGACCAAAATCAAAATTTAAAAAAGTCCTTGCGGTTGACGTAACGTCAAGTGATAGAGTTCAAACTGAAAGGGAGTGAATAACAATGGAGAAAGAATACTCTATTGGAGAATTTGCAAAACTGACAGGAATTACTGAGCGTACACTGCGTCACTACGATCAGATTGGGCTATTGAAACCTTCGGAGTACACAGAGCATGGACATCGGAAGTATAGCAACGCATCCATTGCACAGCTTCAAAAAATAGTAGTCCTAAAATTTTTGGATTTGTCACTGGCCGAAATTTCCGAGCATCTTAAGCAACCTGAGCAGAATTTTTTGAAGACACTGGCCGTTCAAGCAAATATGCTGGAAGAAAAAAAGGAACAGCTTGAAACGGTTTTACAGACCATTGCTCGCGTTCAAAGTACCGTTTCAGAATCAAAAGCAGTCGATCCTGATTCACTGCTCATACTCATTCATGCCTTGAAAAATAAAGAGGCACGAAACCAATGGATAGATGAGCATGCGACTGGCTCGGTATATAATAAGTTACACGCATACACGGCGCAACTAGAGTTGGATCAGGAAATGACCGTGTGGACTAGTAAAATGAAGCGATTCATTCAAGAAGGAAAAGCACCTCATGATTCTGAAGTGCTAGACCATGTCGAAGCTATGATTTCGTTTATGAAGCCTATGGTCGAACCCCTTTTAGATGATGAAGCGAGGAAGCAGCTCATGAATAATGAGGGCTCTTTCCAAGAACCTAATCCGTATTTATTTCCTAGTGCATTTAACGAAGAAGAGGAGAAATTTATGGAAAAGGTGGTTGATGAGCTGATTAGCAGTAAGATAAACATTGATCAGGATGAATCATAACATTTCACCAACTAGTTCTTCAAGAACAGGCGTGATGATCGAAGTTCAAAAGCCTAATCGTTACCTCCTTGGCAAATGTAGTAGTACATTCTCAAGGCTATAATTAAAAGATGAATTAATTGGAAAAGAGGCTGGTATTCATGTATTCATTTAAACAGATTAGATGGATTGTTCTAAGTTTGCTAATGCTGCTACTTGTCGCCTGTAATGGAACACCAGGGGCTACTCCAGAACCACCCATTGAACCATCAGAGGAACAAGAACAACAGGAACAAAAATCAGAACCAGAACCAGAACCAGAACCAGAACCGGAACAACCAGTTGAAGTAGAAGAAGGAATGCCGCCAACCGTATTAGAAGCTGGTACCACAGTTATAAGGGCGTTGAAGAATGGTGATTTGAACACACTCGCGGCTTGGGCAGATCCAAATGAAGGTGTTCGGTTTTCGCCGTATGGAAATGTGAATACGGAGACGGATCTTATATTTTCTCGAGATGAACTAGAAGGTTTGATGAAGGACTCCACAAAACACTTATGGCGTTCATTTCCTGGTTCAGACACGCTGATTGAGATGCCATATAGCGAGTACCATGGGAAATTCGTTTATGATGTGGATTTCATGGAGGATGCTGAAATTACAGTGAATGAGGGCCTCGGGCAAGGCGCCATGATTTACAATTTGAATGAAGTGTATCCAGAAGACACTCATGATTTTGTTGACTACTATATGGATGGCATTGACCCAGCTGTTGAGGGGATGGATTGGCGCAGCTTGCGTCTGGTCTTTAAGAAAATTGGGGATGATCGTTCACTTGTAGGCATTATCCACGACCAGTGGACACCATGAAGTGGAAATTAAGTCTATCTTTATTCAGCAGAAGACTCCCACCACAATAGGTGTTGTGAGGAATGAGATTTTGTTTTCCTGTTCAGGGGGTGTCCAAACGCTGGCTGAATAAAGATAAAGCCTCCAGCGGATGTCACAGATTTTGAAAGGAGTTAATCGAGCAAGCTCGATTCAAAATCTGGACGCAATTACGCGAGGCGTAATTGATTAAATAAGTAATAACTTTTGGACTCTTGCGAATCTATTTGCTATATTTAAGATACAACTTATCTTGAAAACTAAAGGAGGATTTTCTTATGACTGACTGGCTTCCTAGCTTAAAGACAGAGACACCTCAACAGGGATTTGAACTGGCGATTATGCTCGCGAGAAAAGGTGTAGCTTATACTCAACCCTCAGCGGAGATTCGCAAGGATTTACGACCGAAGTATGAAGCGGATGCAGATAGCCTAACACTGGCATCACAAGTCATTGCCATCCATTTTCAAACAGTAGCGCTCGCCAATAATCATTGGAAATGAAAATAGGTGTCTAGTTCTGAAACAATATCCAATCGTTTCGGAATTAGACACCTTATTTTATTCAACTATCGGCTACCTTGCATACTACAAACAACCTGTCCAACAGCTTTTGCTGCAATGAGGAGTGCATCTTCGTCGATATCAAATTTGGGATGGTGGTTGAAATAGGGTTTTTCGACGCCTTTTGGTGAACACGCAATATAAAAGAAACAAGCAGGAAATTTTTCAGCATAGTAAGCAAAATCCTCGGAAGGCGCCATGGGTGGTACTTCTTTTACCTCTGTAATTTCTTTTATATGCGCATTTCTTAGTGCTTCAGCTACTTTTTCGGTCAGTTCGGGATTATTGTATAGGGGCGGATAATCCGGCGCATACGTCAGTTCACAACTGACATCAAACTCTGTCTCAAGCCCTTTAACAAGACGTTTTATCTCTCGTTCTATCGTTTCTTTTGTTTCAACCGTCATATAACGGATATCACCTTCAAGCACGACGCTATCTTTAATGACGTTAAACGTACCAGCCCCGTCGAATGAACCAATTGTGATGACGCCAACATCAAATGGGCTTAATCTACGACTGATGATCGTTTGAACTGCGGTTACAAAGTGAGCGCCTGCAACAATCGCATCATTTGCCAAGTGAGGTGACGATCCATGCCCACCTCTGCCTTGTATTTTTAATTTCATATATGCTCGTCCATTGAAAGCATAGCCTTTATTGTAGGCAACCATTCCAGCAGGCGCGATTGGTAATAAATGAATGCCATACACTTCATCGAGATCATCCAGAAGACCTGATTCTACAATACTTTTCGCTCCGCCTGGGGGAACCTCTTCGGCATGCTGATGAATGATTTTTATAGTGCCGGATAGTTCGGATTTCAGTTGAATCAAACAATCGGCAAGGACTAATAAATAGGCTGTATGACCATCATGTCCACATGCATGCATGACGCCTTCATTTTTCGACTTGAACGGTACAGGCGTTTCCTCCACAATGGGAAGCGCATCAAAATCTGCGCGTAATCCAATGGTCTTTCCAGGTTTCCCACCTAAGATTGTTACTATAATTCCGTAACCGTTTCCGACATTAGTTTGGACATCCACGTCTTTTCCTTTGTAAAAGTCGATAATATATTGTGCTGTTTTTTCTTCTTGGAAGGATAATTCAGGGTGCTCATGTAAAAAACGACGGATTTGAATCATTTCATCTTTTCGTTCCTCCAACATATCCATTAATTTTTCTTTCATAACTGAAACACTCCTTATATTGCTCCACTTTTACCGTCATTGTTTGGGATCGATAAGCTATAGAAAGCATACCCGATTGAAAAGATGTAAAACCTCATCCTCTACATACGTATTCCCAATGACGTGCATTCTGATAACAGCATTGGGTAAGAAGTTTAAAACGGTTGCACATTTTGCATCGCTGATGAAATCAATCGTTAGCTAGTCAATCACCTTTCCTCACAATAAAGCTCAAATGCCTTCCAGACTTTTTATCTTCTCGATAAGAAAAACCACTCGGATCTACATAGGTACATGTCCGGTCCATCATAATTTGTTCTGCTGGAATCCCAGCTAACACACATTGCTTTTGTACAGTTAGTTGATTATCAATGTGATATTTATGGGTTTGCTCGTTGTGGTACATAAATTCATCCGCATAGCCAAGGTTCTTGAATTTCACATAGACATCTTCATCTACTTCAAATTTTTCCTGGCTTAATGCTACGCCAATTTGGACGTGGAAATCACTTGGATTACACTGCTCCGCTTGCGTTAGATGCTCAAAAAGCTTCAAGGTAATCTCTTTGGCGGTGCCCTGCCATCCAGAATGGATGACGCCAATGAGTCCCTTCACTTCATTGTAAAAAATCACGGGTACGCAATCGGCTGTGAAGCTGCATAATACGATGTTAGGCTCGTAGGTATACAGGGCGTCTGTATCGGTGATGGCAGTATCCATTTGTCTCGCGCCTCGCCCTTTGTCCTCCGGCGTTACGCGATGGAAATTGGCGCTATGGGTTTGATTGGCACAGACAAAATCGTCGAGCTCGTATTGTAAAGATATAGCTAGTTTTTGGCGATTTTCCACAATGCGTTTAGAATTTTCGCAAGCATGAAGCGCCATGTTGTTATGTTCAGGTTCGGCGTCATTTTTCATGGTCATTCCTGCGATGAATTTACTGTTATTTATATAGAGATTTGTTGTCATATGATCACTGCCTCTACTTGAATTGATGGTTAAGGATTGCGCTGAACAATCACCAGTAATTGCTCGGCCATATAGTCGGATGTATAATGAAATTCACTGTCAATCCATTCAATAATCATTCCCCAGATGGCGTAAGCCTGATAACTGGCCAACATTTTTGGATTGATGTCAGAATTTAGGGGCGCATGGGATTGGGATAGATCTTGAAAGAGAAGTTGTGTTAGTTCATCGCAGATTCGGGTTTGGAACCCAGTTAGACTATTTGACCGACCGAGTAACGTATAAAAGCTGGCGTATGTGGCTACGTGTTGGAATATTTTAATGGCTGAAGCGGTTAATTTGCTCACATCAAAGTTTCCTATCTCTTCATAAGGAGCGCGGTATGATTCAGTTAAATTTTTCATGACGTCATCGATTATTTCTTCCAGCAGTTCTTCTTTATATTGATAATGTTTATAAAATGTTCCGCGATTGAGGTCGGCTAGTTGCACAATATCCGTGATGGAAATCTTTTTAAAATCCTTTGTTCGCATTAAGGTTAGGAGCGCTTCCTTCAACGCAGCTTTAGATTTTCGAATTCTTCTATCGACACTGGTTAATTGGTCAGACATCATAATCATCCTCTTTTTATAATAAATAGACAAAACATTATAAAACTGTCTACTAATCAACGATTGGCTTGTTCTTTACTGATTGAATGTTGTCTTTAAAATCGATTATACTATAGATGAAAGATAATCAACACTTGTTCACTAAAATAGCAGTGAAAGCGTATTCAAATTGACGAGGAGGAATTAACATGAAACTTCAAGACAAAGTTGCAGTGGTAACAGGAGCCGGCTCAGGTATGGGAAAAGCGATAGCTATTCTTTATGCACAGCAAGGAGCAAAAGTGATTGTTTCTGATATTAACGCTGATTCCGCGAATGCGGTCGTAGAGGAAATTAAATCGGGTGGCGGCGAAGCAATGACTGTCGTTGCGAATGTTGGTAAAAATGAGGACATTGAAAACTTAATTGATACAACTGTCAGCACATATGGCACAGTAGATGTGTTGGTAAATAATGCAGGCATTATGGATAATTTTGAACCAGCAGGAGAAATTGAAGATGACAAATGGGAGCGGATTTTTGCCGTTAACACGACAAGTGTGATGCGCTCAACGCGTAAAGTGTTGCCGATTTTCCAGGCGAAAGAACAAGGTGTCATTATTAATATCGCTTCTGCCGGCGGATTATACGGTGCGCGTGCAGGTGGAGCTTATACAGCTTCTAAACATGCGGTTGTTGGATTTACAAAAAATACAGGCTTTATGTACGCGAAGGATGGCATTCGATGTAATGCGATTGCGCCAGGCGCGGTTGAAACGAATATCAGCTCTTCGATGACAGGTGTTAGCCAATTTGGTATGGGGCGTGTCCAACCAGGACTTGCGATTAATCCTGGCATTGGTAAGCCTGAAGATATTGCGAAGGTCGCGTTGTTCCTAGCTTCAGATGATTCGAGCTTTGTGAATGGTACAGTTATTACTGCAGATGCAGGATGGACTGCTTATTAATAGATAGTATAATGCCCCATTTGAAACAACTTTGAGTTGTTTCAAATGGGGCATTTTTTGATAGGCCGTGAACTGTTCGGAGAAACCGAATAGTTCAGCTTAAAAAGGGTAAAGGTATTTAATTCACATGAAACTTGCCGTCGACCTCAACTGTCTCATAAATATTAATAAACGCATCTTCGTCATACTTTCGTACAATTTTTTTAATGTTCAGCGTCTCATAACGTGTGACGACCATCATTAGAATATCTTTCTTTTCCTGCGTATAGCCCCCGTACCCCTCTGTAATCGTAATGCCACGATAGATGGATTCCAGTAATTCGTTGCGGATTAAGTCACCTTTTGTGGTGACAATTTGCATCGTTAATTTGACATGATCGGTGAAGATGGTGTCGATCATTTTACCCGTGATGTAGATGGATAACATTGTATATAATGCGAGTTCCCAGTCAAAGAAAAATCCGGATAGTAGGACAATGATGCCATTCATTCCTGTGAGAAGAAGACCAATGCTGAAGGAGCTTGTACGGGACACGATAATAGCAATGATGTCTAAGCCGCCGGAAGTTCCTGAGTATTTAAGAATAAGGCCAACACCAATCCCGCCAATACCTCCACCAAAAACCGTAGACAACATAATATTGTCTGTCACTGCGACGACGGGAATTATGTAGAGGAAGGCTGAAAGCGACACGACACAAATCATCGTGTTAATGGTAATGGTTTTGCCGAGTTTGTAGTAGCCAAGAACAAGTAAAGGGATGTTAAGTACAAGATTCAATAGCCCTATGTTAAAGGGCGTGAGTAACCCGAGTAGGATAGCGATTCCGCTAATCCCGCTGCTTAAGATCCCGAAAGGCACGAGAAAGCAGTTAAACGCAAATGCAACAATGAGCGAGCCAAGAACGACAATCATATTTTTCATAACTAGTAAATCTCCTTCCGACTTGTGTAAATAAAAAAACTCGACCCGAGGAAGGGACGAGTTTGTGCTCGCAATTTTACTCATACGTAACCCATATAACGGTAGTAAACCGTCGAAGTTGTGAAATTACAGCTTTATCTCTTGCTAGAATAGGGTTCTAATCGTACTTTTTTCTGTCATAGATTTGTATTGTTAGATGTTAATTTAGCAGAGAAAAATGGGTGTGTCAATATATGCTTTTAGAGTTAGTAAAAATTTGTTTTAAAAAGTATATAAAAAGTATAAATAGCATAGTGAATCAAGGTAAACATTGAATTATTAGCGGAAATAAAATAGTTAGAATCATTAGGGATTAAGGCGTAAATTTTATCTTTACATAATGCGCTTTGCTTTTGAATCCGATATGTTTTATTCAAAATTTCCGGCAGATTTATAGGGTTTGAACAAATGAATAGTACGAAGGGGCCAAATTGGATATCAAGGATTTTTTTGCATCCTTTAAAATTAATAAGTAGAGAGGTTATTTGATATACTTGTTTCATATTTATCTTCATTCAGCAGAAGACTCCCACCTCTATAGGTGGCGAGATGAATGTAGTTTTGTGTTCCTGTTCATCGTGTGTTCAAACGCCAGCTGAACGAAGATAAAGCCTCCGGCGGATGTCACAGATTTTTTAGAGGAGCTTTTCGAGCGAGCTCGAAAAAATCTGGACGCAATTACGCCGAGGCGTAATTGATTAATGGAAAGTCAAGTGGATGAGTAGAGGGGGGACCGTCATGAGAATAGTGACAATTGAAGAGATTACCCAAAAGTTCTCACTGGAAGTGTTGAGTGGGCAGGGCTATTTGCAGCGTGTTATAAAAAAATCTAAAGTTCGTCGTCCTGGACTGGAGTTTATGGATAAATTCGATTTCATTGCAACGGAGTATGTCCAAATTCTTGGGAAGAATGAAATTAATTATCTTCATACGCTTACAGTCGAAGAGCGCAAGCTACGGATTGCTAATATTGTTCAATATGCTCCCCCTTGTATCATCATTACATCTCAGCAAGAAGAGCCGTTGGGGCTGGTTGAATATTGCGAGGAAGAGAAGATTCCTGTGTTACGAACGCGCGATTCGATGAGCGAGCTGACTGCAAAATTGGATGGATACGTAGTAAAGGCGATGGCTCCAGAAATAGCGATACACGGTGTTTGTGTCAATGTATCGGGGATTGGAGTTCTGTTGCGCGGCAAGTCCGGGTTGGGGAAAAGCGAGACGGCTCACACGCTGATTGGTCGTGGACATCGATTGGTTGCGGATGACATCGTCTTGCTGAAAAAACTGAGTCCGCAAACGCTTATTGGAACACATGATGAAAAAAACAAAGAATTTCTGGCGCTGCGCAGTATTGGCTTGTTAAATGTCGTGCGTCTTTATGGACAAGCTGCTTTCCAAGAGGAAACAAGGATTGCATTAGATATTGAATTGACCAAATGGGAAGATGATGCTTTGAACAATGAGTTGGAGTTGGAGACAAAATATGTGGAGTATATGGGTGTTCGGATCTCACATATCCAAATACAACTTCAGCCGGGGCGTGATATTGCAAGCCTGATTGAAGCGGCGGCAAATAATTGGTATCTTCACCAGCAAGGCTATAGTGCTGCGGAGGAATTTATAAAACGGATTGAAGGGGAAATGTCAGAATAAAAATAAGTCCCCTATTCTAAAGTTTTTAGAGTAGGGAACTTTCTGCTGTTCAGTCTAATAACCCAACCATTTTCAAGCCATTCAAAATACCATCGTCGGTTACGTTGGTTGTCACGTGTTTAGCAGCTTTTTTTGCTTCGTCCCGTCCATCGCCCATTGCAACGCTATTGGCAACGGTCTTGAGCATTTCGACATCGTTTAAACCATCGCCGAATGCGTAAATATTTTCGGGTGCAATGTTTAACCTATCGATAACTTTTTGAATTCCGCGTGCTTTCGAACCACCGGCGGGTACGATATCAACTGCAAAAGGGTGCCAGCGGATGAAATCGAATTCGGGAAATTGTTTCTCATATTCTTTATCTTCGGGATCCTGGCAAAATAGTAGCGACTGGTAGAGTTCGCGTCCTTCGTGAAATGCCGGGTCATGCGCTGGGAAGTGGCTGATTTTTAACGACTGGATACCCGCTAAGATATGCTCATGGTCCAGTGTGTTTGTTTTCATATCCTCATGGTCCATGTAGACAATGGGATGCTCGCGTTCAGCAGCAACGTCTGTTAGGCGAAGAAGTGCTTCAGCATCGAGTGCATTTTTATAAATAGGCTCGCCTTTAAATACGACGTATTGTCCGTTATAGCTGACAAATGTTTCGATTCCTAGCTCTTCCAGCAAGTCTTCAAACATAAATGGTGCTCGTCCTGTGGCAATCGCTACTTCATGTCCTTTCTCCTGCAATTGGAGAAGGGCTTTTTTGGTTGAGGCAGGAAGTTTTTTATCGTGATCATATAAGGTGCCGTCTATGTCGAAGAAAATAATTTTTTTAGTCATTTGTTGCTCCTTTGTCCTTTATTTGTCTAGGTATAGCTTAACAAACAATGTTTGTTAGAACAATTGAAGCGTTTGGTGGACAAATTTAAACCAGGCCGATTGCATGTCGACCTGGTTGGAAACATTGATTTAACGCATTGTAAGATTTGTGATAATGACTATTGTGATAATCACGAGGGATCCAAATAAGCTAAGCCACATGGATTTATCGGGATTGTAAGGTCTGTGGTCCGTGTCACGCTCATACATAATGATATGCCTTCTTTCGTATGGGTTGTATATGGATATATTATTCCCTTTTACATCAAAAAATAAACGAATACGTGAGGTATAATTAGTCTTAAATGTTTTGTGGAAGGTTGCAAGGGAAACAGAATAGGGAGACAGAAAATTTACGGATGGGGGTAGAGTTACATTGGAAAAGATAATCTACATCGTGCGTCATTGTTCAGCGGAAGGTCAACCACCGCATGCAGATTTAACTGCGGAAGGCATTTTACAGGCGGAAGAGCTCGCAAAGTTTTTTGACGAGATTGAGGTTGATCGTATTATTTCGAGTCCGTTTCAGCGGGCGCGGCGCTCTGCTTGGCCGATTGCGGAAAGGAAAAAACTGCATGTGGAAGTGGATAGTCGGCTGACGGAGCGTGTGCTAAGTTCACATGATTTAGAAGATTGGTTGGTGAAGTTGGAGGATACTTTTTCCGATCTAGATTTGATATATGAGGGCGGGGAGTCTTCCAATGAAGCAATGTCACGTGTGTATAATGTGGTTGATGAGCTGGGGGATGGTTCAAGAACTATACTTGTGACGCACGGGAATTTGATGGCGTTGTTGTTAAATTTTTACGATGAGCAGTTTGGTTTTAAGGGATGGCAAGCATTGTCGAATCCGGATGTGTATCAGGTGCGGATTACGGACGATAGGGCTGACGTGAAGAGGGTTTGGAATTAATTTTTGGTAAACAGAATAGTGTGTTATACTATCTGTAACTTTAACTTAAACCAGCGGAAATTCATTGCTGATTCAAGTTAAGCCTCCGGCGGATGTCACAAATTTTGAAAGGAGTTAATTGCGCTTGCGCAATTCAAAATTTGGACGCAATTACGCCGAGGCGTAATTGATTAAGAAGGGAATGACGAGTGGACGATGTATAACTAATCTTTGATTCCGAGAAATTGAATTTTTTATTCACACGGAAAATAGGATTAGTCTGTCCATTTTTAAGTCATTTCCTTGCTCATTGCGTATGCAACGGGTCTTTTTAGGGAGCTTTTAAAACGGATATATAGTGACTGATCCTTCCGATACTTATTTCGGAGGGATTTTTTGTCCCTCTATTTAGGAGGAATGACTATGCTTTTGGGCACGTTAAATCAATTATCAATTACACACGGTGAAACGGTGATTTTGGATCGGGTGTCTGCGGATATTCCGGAGGGAGCTTGTATTGCGATTGTTGGGGCGAATGGTGCAGGAAAGACGACATTGTTGTCTTTGTTAGCAGGGGAGATGTTGCCAACTTCGGGTTCGATTGGTTGGCATGGAAAGGCGCCGTCTGTTACGTATTTTAGGCAGGAGCAGGAAGACGAAGGGGCGGCAGATTGGGAACGAGCAGAAACACATTTGTACCGAAAGAAATGGAATGTGCCGGATCAAGTTCAGTATCTGTCTGCCAGTGGTGGAGAGCGAATGAAGATGAGGCTTGCTGGGGCGCTTGCTGATGATAGTCAGCTTGTTTTGTTGGATGAACCGACGAATCACTTGGACAGTGATAGTGTGGAGGAATTGATTCGGATTATTAATGAAGGTAAGCGCACGTATATGATTGTGTCGCATGATCGGCATTTTATTGATAGGACGGCGGATGTTGTCTTTGAGATTGAGCACGGTAAATTAACGGCATATGCAGGAAATTATTCAGATTACAGAGATAAGAAAGCTGTGGACAGGGAGATTCAACAAAAGCATTATGAGCAGCAGCAGCGGAAGATTGCGCAAGTGGAGGAGCAGATTGAGGAATTAGGCAATTGGTCGGCGAAGGCACATGCAGAATCGACGAAAAAAGGTGCCGGTGTGATGGGAGGAAAGGAATACTTTCGGATGAAGGCGAAAAAGCGCGATGTGCAGATTCGTTCGAAGCAGAAGCGATTAGAAGGGGAATTGGAGAAAAACCGTATCGACAAGCCTGAAGATGAAATTGGTGTGTCTTTTGATGTCAAGGGTCGCAAGAAGAAGGGGAAACGGGTACTGGAGTTAAAAGGTGTTCGAAAGGTATTCGGTGGACAGCAATTGTTTGCAGATGTGTCGTTTACGGTGCAAGCGGGTGAACGGATTGCTCTTATTGGAGCGAATGGTGCAGGAAAATCGACGCTTTTTCGGATGATACTTGGCGAGGAGACGCATGAGGGGGATTTGTGGACAACGGCGGGGATGACAATAGGGTATTTGAGTCAGAGTGTGTTAGATTTGCCCGAGGACCTGACAATGGCAGAATATTTTTATGTGGATACGTTCCAGGAGCGGGGGATTATCCGTACCAATCTGATGAATCTTGGGTTTACGAAAGAGCATTGGGATTTGCCGCTGTCTGCGCTCAGTATGGGGGAGCGCGTGAAGGTGAAGTTGATGCGGTTTATCTTGGAAGGGGTAGATGTATTGGTATTGGATGAGCCGACGAACCATTTAGATTTACCATCGAGAGAAGAGCTTGAAAAGACGTTGGAGTCGTTTCCAGGATCACTGCTATTTGCCTCACATGACCGCTATTTTACGGAACGGATGGCGAACGGGTTACTGGTATTTGAGAAAGGAACGATACGGAAAGTGCCTATGACTTTGGTGGAATGGCAAGCACGTGGGGCTATGGTGCAACCAGAAGAGACGGCACAGGAGCGATTGCGTTTGGAAACAGAATTGCAGGCAGTGCTTGGGGAGTTGAGTTTGATGAAGCCAGCTGACAAGAAGTATGCCGAGTTGGATAGGGCTTTCTATGAGTTGAGCAAGCAGTTGAGGGAATTGCCTGGAAAATAAGTTGGGCGCGGGGTCTGACTTTATGAGAGGAATAAATAGCCGCCTGGATAGCTAGGCGGCTATTTAATTTATAAAAGGAAGCTAGACAACGTTTTGCAGAAACTAGGAAATGTTTTTGACCGACTAAATAACATTTTCGACGAACTAAGCAACGTTCTCCGCGAACTAAACAACATAACCCTAAAACCTCACAACATTCCACCAATCTTACCGCCGACCTTCGTATGCTGCAACCGTACAACAAGCACTAAACCAAGCACAGCACCACTCACACTTGATACAAGAAACGGCGGTACGAAAAAGAAGGCGGTCATTGTAGTACCCATTAATATTTTCGCGTAAGGGACTGCAATGAGTGAGGCGATAACACCTGTCCCGATAACTTCTCCAACTGCCGCCAGCCATGTTTTACCGAACTGCTTATACAACATACCGGCAAGGAAAGCGCCAATCATGCCTCCTGGAAATGCGAGTAGTGAGCCTGTACCGGTAAGTATCCGAACGAGCCCAGTCAAAAAGGCAATGATGACGGCTGGAATAGGTCCAAGCATAATCGCGGCAATGACATTGACGGCATGCTGAACAGGATAAGCGCGTGCGATGCCTGCTGGGAATGAAACGAATGTGGAGCCGGCAACCGCAATGGCGACGAACATCGTCATGATGACCATTTTTTTAGTTGTTATCATGAAGTGACCTCCTTGCCTATTGCAACCTTAAAACGACGTGCTGCAATATACGGGTCAACAGCTAAGGCAATCGCTGAAATGATGGAGACGCCTAAAGCACCTGCTTTCAAGACGGATTCACAGTTAGCTGCTGTAATACCACCAATTCCGACGATTGGCATAGTAGGGTAAAGGCTGCTCATTTTTCGAATGAAAGCCGTCCCGATGACAGGTTTTGCATCTGCTTTCGATGAAGTTGCATAGACAGGTCCCATTCCGACATAATCAGCTCCAGCTTTGATTGCTACCAACATTTCCGACTCATTGTGCACGGAAACGCCTAGTATCTTATCTTTTCCAATCCGTTCTCTCACGATTGCCGCTGTTTCATCATCCTGTCCGACATGCACACCATCTGCATCAATGGCTATTGCTAACTCCACGTCATCATTGACGATAAACGGGATATGATAGTGCCGACAAAGTGTCTGGCAAGCTTCTGCAAATGCTCGTTTTTCATCTCCAATAAGTGCTCCGTGACCTTTTTCTCTTAATTGAAAACAAGTTACACCACCCCGCAGTGCCGCCTCCAATACTTTCAGTGGATCGGCTGTCCCTGTATTGACACTTCCCATGATGAAATACAATTGTAGCTGTTGCTCAATCAATGAAGACCATCTCCTTCCACTCTGTTGCACTTTGCTGTCTGTACGCCCAATGATTGGTAGGTCCATGCCCTGCCGTCCCCAAGATCAGACCGTCAGCAATGGCCATTTGGATAAATCGTTTAGCATCGATAACTGCTTCAGTAATAGGCATCCCTTGTGAAATCCGTGCGGTAATTGCTGCAGAAAATGTACAGCCGGTGCCATGTGTGTTTTGGGTATGGATCCATTCTGAGCGTAAGGTGATGCGTTTGCCGTCTGCCGATAAAAATAAATCCTCTGCATGGTCGACATCTTGTCTATGGCCGCCCTTCATGACAACAGCCCCCACTCCTAATTGCAAAATGCGATGCGCGGCTTCCTCGACATCTCCATCTGATTCAATGGTCATCCCTGCTAACACTTCTGCCTCTGGAATATTAGGCGTGATGACAGAAGCTAGTGGAATTAGTTGTGTTTTCAATGCATCCACGGCCTCCTCTAGTAAAAGGGAAGCCCCGCCTTTAGCAATCATGACGGGATCGATAATGAGTGTAGGCGTATCATAAGATTTCAGTATTTCTGCTACAGCGCGGATGATGTCAGCAGAAAACAGCATGCCCGTTTTCACTGCACCGACGTTGAAGTCATCCAGCACTGCCCGCATTTGCGCGGTCACACCAGCTGCCTCAATTGGATAAACCCCGTGTACACCTAGTGTATTTTGTGCCGTCACAGCAGTTAGTGCCGATGTCCCGAAGACACCCAACTCTTGAAATGTTTTCAAATCGGCTTGAATGCCTGCGCCGCCACCACTATCGGATCCTGCGACAGTTAAAGCGATAGCTGTCATCTTGCTACACCTCCCTGATGAAGGGCGTTCAAAAACTGAGCTTGAAAATCGCCGGGACCCCCGGATTTTTCAGCAGCCTGCTGTCCAGCTTGTTTATAAAAAATACATGCATTCGCTACCGCGTCCAACGAAATTTCATTCGCGACAGCCAAGAATGCACCTGCGATGGCACTTAGTAGGCAACCGCTGCCTGTAATTTTGGCCATCAATGGATGCCCGCCTGTAATGTGCAGCGTTTTGTTGCCATCGGTGACAATATCGACCACGCCGGTAACGGCAACGATACAGTGGTGTCTACGTGCAACGTCCTCTGCAAGTGTGGCTAAATCCGTGTCACCTTGACCCGCGTCGACGCCTTTTGCCTCCCATTTTACCCCTGCAATGGCGGCAAGTTCGCCCGCATTACATCGGATGAGTGTCACATCGACTTCATCTAAAATCCCTAAAACAGATTCTTTGCGGAAAGCGGTTGCTCCAGCCCCGACAGGATCGAGAACGACAGGTTTACCATGCTGATTAGCGCTTTTCCCCGCCAGAAGCATTGCTTTGACGGTTTCCCGTTTCAGTGTGCCGATATTTAACACGGTACAAGACGAGATACTAGCGATTTCCGCTGCCTCCTCCACAGCATCGGCCATAATGGGAGATGCGCCGAGTGCTAGCAAACCATTCGCTTGGAAATTGGCCACGACGATATTGGTGATGCAATGCACAAGTGGTTGTTCTTCACGCAGTTTTTGTATCATTGGTTCGCTACCTCTTCGTATGGGTGAATTGTCCACTGTTGCTGTGTCCAGGCCATTGCCCAAAACTGCCATTCATAATAGCTGCTCTTACGGAAATGTTCTTTGAGCCGAAGGCGTCTCTCTGGGGAAACAGCTTCCGCTAGTTCATTCATCCGGGCAATCTGTTCTTGTACAAGCTCTTCAAACCATTCAGAACTGTAGGTTTGAATCCACTTATCGTAAACGGGGTGATTTGGTTTCGCGTCTTTGAGTCTTTCGCCAATTTCATAATACAACCAGTAACATGGCAACAATGCAGCGAGGATATCTGCTAAATCACCCTCGTGAGCTGCGCGATACATATGGGAAACATATTGATAAGCGGTTGGCGCAGGTTGGAATGCTGTGCGTTCTTCTTCGGTTATGTCTAACATGCTGAAAAAGGACTCATGCAAGGACATTTCCGCACTACATGTACGTTCTGCGTGTGCTGCAAACCGTTGTGTCGTTAGTAAATCCTGTGCTTTCACAGCACCCAGCGCCTGGATTTTTGCAAAATGGGACAAATAATAAGAATCCTGTTGCACATAAAACTTAAACACTTCTACAGGCAAAGTGCCGTCTGCTACTCCTTTGATAAATGGATGGTCAAAGCTCCCTTGCCATAATGCATCACATTCCGACCGTACTTCATCACAAAATGTCATCCTGTCCACTCCCCATATCCCTATTATTGAAAATGAAAAAGCCGCCTCCTAATATAGCTTAGGAAGCGGCCCACGATGGTTTGGTCAATAAAAAAACAGCGCAGTCCCACTTCCCTACGCTGGTATGATCCAGATCAGGTTCCAAGGGTCCGCATATGCATATGCGTCTCAGCCTTTAAAAGACTCCCCTAGTGGCGAAAAATATTCGATTTTCATCACAACTATAACATAAGTTTGATAATTGGCAAGATATAAAACTATTATTCGTCGTTTTGCCTCTGTGAATAAAAAGCATCCAAACGCTCGGCAGCTAATTTATAAGCTTTGCTTTTATCCCGAGGACCGATTGCAATCATATCCATCCTTGTAATGGTGGATTTAACGGGTTGATAGATACATCTGATGTTAGTAGACTTCGATTTAATTTTTGCGAAGCCGTTTAAATTGCCATGTAATGATTTTGCAACACCTTCAGGCACAAAAAGTGGTCCTTGTTTAGCTCGTCGAATAATAAGAGCTAGTATACTTGTTCGACTTCCTTTGTTGATGGCTTTTAAGTCTTGTTTAACTTCGGGTGTGAATTTTAGCTCTACGTTATAATTGTCGATTAAAAATTGGGTAAGTTCGGCTAGATTGTTCAATTTTTAGTCCCCAATTTCTTTCATTAATTGGTCAAAGTCGATATCATCTTCGTCAAAAACATCATGTAGAGACAATGTGGCCTTGCTGTTTAGCCTTTGTATGGCGGTCTCTTCAATTAATTCATCTAGGGCATTCTCGAGAGCCTCTTTATTTGCTAGGAGTTCTTCGAAATAATCTAAGTCTAAAAAAGCACCTTTTGCATTTTTATTCTTCGCATTTTGAATGATAAATACTTCATCGGTTACTTCTTCAGAAAAACGATCGAGCATTTCAGTTAGCTTGTTATGACGTGTGATATCCGTGATATTGTATACGTTATTTTTAAGAAATTTTAACGTGTCTGAGTTAACGGTTTTTTTTGATTTATCCAAAGTAGAAGCACTCACTTTCATCATTCCTTTCCAATAGTATATGCACGGTTTGATATATGTATACTCATTGTAGCATTTCATCCGTGTACATAACAACACGGATGAATTGCTAATGAATGGATTCTTTATGAAAAAACACAATAAATTAATACTCGCTTAACAATAGACCGCTAGAATTGGTTTATGGAAAGATACTATATTTAGGAGGCAAACAGATGAAAATGAGAAAGAAAATGATTTCAGGGATTGCGGCAGCGGGAATTCTTTTTGGTGCAAGTCAGCCACATAATGTATTTGCAGAACAATCGTCTTTATTTCAATATAAAGGGGATGATTTGAAGGTGACGCGAATTGGTCAATATGACAGTGCAGTAGGTATTGGTGGTACTGAAATTATGGCTTATGATGAAACGTTAAAACGTGCCTTTGTCACAAATGGCGTCGTATCTGGCATTGATATTCTTTCTTTTGAAGCATTAACATCTGGTGAATTTACAAAAGTAAGAGCCTTAAAACGAGTATTTTTAGCGGATTTCGGTATTGAAAATGTAACAGATATTACGAGTGTTGCATCTCATCCGACAAAAGATCTAGTGGCGGTATCGGTCGTCAGTAATCCGAAAACAGACCCAGGCTATATTGTTTTTTTAACAAAAGAGGGAGCATACATATCGCACGTGCAAGTCGGTTCATTGCCCGACATGGTGACATTTACACCGGACGGGACAAAAGCCATCGTTGCAAATGAAGGAGAGCCGGGTGATGATTACGCGGTTGATCCGGAAGGTACGATTTCCATCATTGATGTCACGAAAGAACCAAGCGATTTCACAGCAAATACACTTTCATTTAAAGATGTGGAGATCGATGGGAAAGTTCGAGTGAATTCTAAAGGGACCATCCTTCAGCAATTGGAGCCAGAATATGTAGCGGTTTCTGAAGATAGTAAACTAGCGTATGTATCGATGCAAGAAAATAACGCCATCGCTACAGTTGACCTCGTGGCAGAAAAAATCCTTAATGTGAAAGGGCTAGGGGTGAAAGATCACTCTATTCCTGGGAACGAGCTCGATGGAAAGCGTAATGATGAAACAACAATTGAAAATCTTCCTCTTCTAGGTTTTTACATGCCAGATGCCATTGATACGTTTACCTCTGGCGGCAAAACGTATATTTTGACACCTAATGAAGGTGATGCCCGGGATTACGAAACGTATTCTGAAGAGGCTGAAATTGGGGATATCGCCGATAAGATTAAATTAAATGCAGATCATTATAAAGGGTTCACGCAAGAAGAACTCGATCAGTTAGTGGCGGATGGTTTATTCGATGAGATGAAGAAAACCAAAATCACACTCGAGCAAGGTATGACAGCAGATGGTTCTTACGAGGCGCTCCATTCGTACGGTGGACGCAGTTTCTCCATCTTTGACGCTGAAACAATGGAGCTTGTGTTTGATAGCGGAAGTGAATTCGAGGAAATTACAGCTGAAGCACTCCCTCAGTTCTTTAACACGGATAACGAGGAAATCGCATACGACAAAAGGAGCTCTGCAAAGGGTCCAGAACCCGAAACCGTTGTTAGCGGAGAAATTGATGGTAAAAAGTATGCATTTATCGCTTTGGAGCGAGTGAGTGGAATAATGGTCTATGACCTTATGAATCCATTGAAACCTGAGTTCGTCACGTTTATTACAAGTAGAGATTATAGCGGGGATATTAAAGGGGATGTATCGCCTGAAGGTCTGCGCTTTATTTCAGCTGACAAGAGCCCTACAGGTCATGCTCTATTAGCGGCAACTCATGAAGTATCTGGCACGGTTGCGATCTATGAATTTGGTGGAAAAGGCATGCATAAATCAGTTTTGTTTGAAGATATCGAAGAGAGCCATTGGGCGTATCCATTTGTTGATGATTTGTACCAGCGCGGCGTGATTGCAGGGAAAACGACAACGACCTTTGCACCTCAAGACGAAGTAACATATGTGCAGTTGACGGAGATGTTAGCGAATGCCCTCGATGTACCAAGCCTAGCACAGGATGCGGTACAGGCTATTTTTGAAGCTGAAATTAGTCATGGTGAATTCAATCCAAACGCAAAACTCACACGTGAACAAATGGCGGTCATGGCGGTGCATGCATATGAATACGCAACGAAAACAACAGTTATAGTTAAAGGTGAAAAGAACTATAGCGATATAGAAAATGTGGGCGATTATGCGTTGAAAGATGTTCAAAAAGCCCATACACTAGGGGTAATGGAGGGAGACGGAGATAAATTCCTTCCAAAAGAATCTTCTACGCGTGCTCAAGCCGCAAAAGTACTATCAACTTTGCTGGAGCAAATAGAAAGTGATCTGAACAACTAATAGTCAGCCGCACAATAAACAACGCCTGTCCACTCATTGCTACAATGTGGACAGGTATTTTTTTATCTGTTCAATTTGTGAATCAACAGAGTTATGTGGGGGAGCAATGGATATAGTGAATAAGTTTGTTAAAAATGATATTTTTAGAGTATTATGAAAGTATTAAAGAAGTATAGGGTGATGATGATGAATGGAGTGCCCATGTTGCAAATGACACTGGCGATGGCGATTTTCGGTTCAATCGGATTTTTTACAGGAAAGACCGGGATTCCAGCGGCAGAATTAGTATTTGTTCGGTGTATTTGTGCCACACTTTTTTTAGGTCTTTGTTGGGTCGTTGCAGGTCAACATAAAGTGGAGGTGTGGCGAAAACGGGAAGTTATACAAACGATTATTTGTGGTGTTTTCTTAGTGTTGAATTGGGTGTTTTTATTTAAAGCATTCGAAGAAATGTCCATTACGGTTGCTATTACTCTTTATAATTTAGCACCGATTTTTGTACTAATTATAGGCAGCTTATTTTTGAAAGAGAAGATGACGGTGACAGGCTTGCTAGCTATTATCACTTGTTTTTTAGGCAGTATCTTCATTATCGGTATTCAAAACTTCTCTTCATTTACAGACTTCGTCGGTTCTGGTTTTGGCTGGGCGATCCTTTCGGCTGTGTGCTATGCAATGACGATGCTTATTGGGAAGGGAATTACGGGATTAAGCGCGTACGCGATGACATTTGTTCAAACTACGATTGGTATTTTGATGTTATTCCCGTTTATGAACTTCACTGTATTCGTAGGGTTAAGTGATTCAAATTGGTTCTACATCATTGGGACGGGCTTAATACATACGGGATTTGTTTACTATTTGTTTTTCAATAGTCTTCGAAAATTAACGACAGTCGTCATTTCTGCTTTAGTGTTTGTCGACCCGGTTGTTGCCATCCTACTTGATACAATTATTTTAGATTTCCATCCTTCTATTTTACAAACGGTTGGAATCTTTCTGATTTTTGGTGGGATTGTCTATACAATAATTGGGGCACCTGTACGAGAAATAAAAACAGAGTCTGCTTCTAAAGTAATTTAGCATTGTTTCAGAAACATTACCAAAAACTTAGTTAGGAGATGGCGTCATAACATGGATAAAATCACTCAATCTTATTTTAAAAATTTAGAGGCAGAGGACAAAGATGCTCAATTCGAGGCCTTTGAAAATATTGTTGCAGCCACAAGTAAAGAAGTGGATTGGGCTTATGAGGTTTGGGACCAATTAAGGGAGTGGCTAACAGACTCCGATAATCACAGAAGGTCTAGAGGTGCTCAATTTCTTTGTCGTATAGCAATCAGTGACCCGGAAAAACGAATACTTACTGATTATCAGGCGATTTGGGAAGTAACAAAAGATGAAAAATTCGTCACGGCAAGACATACCCTACAAGCAATTTGGAGAATTGGTCTAGCGGGCGCGGAGCAAAAAGAGATAGTCGTAAAAAGCCTAATCGATCGGTTTGTAAATGGAACGGATGAAAAGAACTATACATTAATTCGTTATGATATTCTTCAAGGTCTCCGGAATTTGTATGATGAAATAAAAGATGAGGAAATAAAGAAGATTGCATTAGATTTAATTGAACAAGAAGAGGATCCAAAATATAAAAAGAAGTATGCGACTGTGTGGAAAAAGGCGTAAATTTTTGACCTTATGTATCTTGGTTCCATGTTTAGTTGAGGATAAAATACCTCACACTTATCATGAGGAGTGTGACTACTGTGTTATTTGAAATGAAAACCGTTATGCATCGGGCAGATGTTATTTCATTCGCATGGAATGATGTGGGTGGGGTTTATCACGTTTATAAAGATGGCAATCATGTTTACGAGGGGACTGTGCCCGAATTTAATGACGGTGATTTTAGGCACGCAAAATTGTATAATTACGCGATTGAACGCACCGAAGATGGCGAAGTGGTCGATGTTATCGCGGTTCAAACGTCAGCGTTTGCCGAACGTAAAAGTAAGGATAATCCCCTTCAATCACTCGTCATGACAACGATTGTTGCGAAGACTCAAATCGTTTTGTCGTGGGAGGAAATTAGTGATGTCGATGAATATGAAGTGTTTCGAAATGGCGTGCATATGAAAACGGTGAAGGAGAATTTCTACAGCGACCGGGATTTTTCGTTGGATGAAACTTATCGCTATACCGTTCGTTCGAGGCGCCCTATTGCTAAGTCAGAAGATCGGTTTAATAGGAGCAAGTCACTGTTTTCAACTGTTTTCGGCATGTTGAATCCGGCTTCATCGAAAGAACAGGCAGCCGTTGAAGTTTTTGAAGTGACGAAATGGATTGCGCAGCCGCGGGAATTGTTGACGCCTATTCAAGATCGAATTCGCCGTCCGAATGTGGATAGATGGAAATTGCGCTACACGACATTCTTGGCAGATAGATGGGTGAAAAATCCAAATGGCTTTGCATGGAATCATTATTTTAAAGGAGATGGCAGAGGGTTTGATGTGGAAGGAGAGGGCTTTCGAACTCGTGTCAATATTGAACTGGCATATGATCAGCTCGGTGCGCCGTTGATATTTACAAAAGCTGTTGGGCCATCGATTGCCTATAGTCGTTTGAAACGATTTCGAGAACAAGCAACCGCTTCGCATGAAGGAATCGTTTTGAAACGTTTGGATCATGGACAGGGAGAATCCGGATTTTTGCTAACACATGCAGTGGGCAATCCTTTAACACCTGCTCCGAAAATAAACTATGAAATGCAAGCGGTTCTTCGACGAAATGGTACGTTTGATATGACAGGCTACCATGATCAAGCGCCACATCATGAAATTTACATGATGCGTGGTGAAGGGAATGAGTGGCAGCCAATTCATCAGGTGGAAAGTAAGGGGCTTGCTTGGTTATCACCGGTTATCGCCCGGCAATATTGGCGTTGTTCGAGCTTTGGCTGAAAAGTGGCGTTGGTCAGTGAAAACTAGTGGATAGTCAGTGCAACCTGGAGGTTAGTCAGTGCAAATCTATTTAGTCAGTGTAACCCGAAGGTTAGTCAGTGAAAACCAGTGGATAGTCAGTGTAACCTGGAAGTTAGGCAGTGCAAATCGAGAAACTGGTCCTTGCAGAGCAACCTTTTTGACAACGAACATTCTATTTGATAAACTTATCTTGAATTCGAGATAAAAACAAACATGGAGTGATAAATGATGAAACATATATTCAAAGAAGGAACAAATGCTGCAAAGCCAGTTTTGCTAATGCTTCACGGTACGGGCGGGACGGAAAATGATTTATTGTCACTTGCCGATTTAATTGACCCGGCGGCTTCGGTATTGAGTATTCGGGGAAATGTTCTTGAAAATGGGATGCCACGCTTTTTCCGCAGATTGGCAGAAGGTATTTTCGATGAGGAGGATTTAATTTTCCGGACGAAGGAATTGAATGAATTTCTTGATGAAGCAGCTCTGAAATACGGATTTGACCGATCGAATATCATGGCAATTGGTTATTCCAATGGAGCGAATATTGCTGCGAGCTTGTTGTTCCATCATGCAGGCGCATTGAAAGGTGCGATTTTGCATCACCCGATGGTTCCAAGGCGGGGCATTGACCTTCCAGATTTATCGGGTGCTTCGGTATTTATGGCGGCGGGGAAAAATGATCCGATGTGTTCAGCGCAAGAAGCGGAGGAGTTGGATGAACTGCTGACAGTTGCAGGGGCACAAGTGAAGGTACATTGGGAAATGAACGGCCATTCGTTGACGCGGACAGAAGTGGACGCGGCGGCGGAATGGTACAGAGCGATCTTTTAATACAGCTCGTGCTGTACAATAATCGGTCGGCTCGATATCTAGCAAATGGAAGTTCAAGTACGTTTCATAAAGCAGGAATACATGTAAAAGCCGACTTGTGATTGAAGTCGGCTTTTGGTGATTATGAACTTAGTACCTTCTCCAAATGCTTAATCGTCGGTGTTAAATTAGCATAAAAATAAGCTTCCCGTAATCTTCTTGCAGGCGCGCTCGTATTGAGATAGGCAGCACTGCCGTGATGTAGCATAGCGGCTTGGACGGCCTCAAGCGTTAAGTAAGCAGAGTCCAATCTGACTTTTGCAATTGCTTTCCAGTCCCAATCATCAGATTCAAGTAGGGCGACTAATCTTTTTTCATAGGCCTCATTGGCTTCTTTCAGTTTAGTAGGCTGGGTTTGGAGAAATTGGTTGCAGCCATTTTGTTTTTGGCATACTTTTTCAATCGATTGAATGGATGCCGCGGTTACCCCGAGACCAAGAGGAATCTGATAAGCCATAAATACTGGGCGTACTTTTTGTACAAAGGCGTCAGCATCTTCGGAAATGATACGGCTATCGGGAACAAATACTTGTTTAAAGACGCATGCGTACGTGGCACTGCCATTTAGTCCAAGATAATCATTGCGCTCTTTAAGTGACAAACCTTCTGAATCACAGGAGACAAAACACATAATGCGCTCATCATCATTTAAGCCAGCAATCACTCCAAATGCATGATCAGACCCTAAATTTGAAATTGAAGGGAGCACGCCTGAGATACTATAGCCGCCATCGACTCGTTCCGCTTTTAAATGCAGATTTTCAAGCCCGACATAAAATTTCATCGGGTTGGAAAGTCCTGTTCCGCCGAGTAAGCTACCATTTTCGAGTTGCCCTAGCAGTTCCGCGCGCAACTGTTCATTTTTCGTGTTTCGGACATACGTTAAAGCGGCTAAGTGGCACCATAAACAAAAAGCAGTCGTCATACATGTTTTTGCCGTTGTCGATACGATAGAGAGTTCATCTAACAGAACTTCATTTTTCGTACGGCCAACAGAAGAAAAGAGCCCCGATTCACCGAGTTTACGTAAAAACGTTTCCGCATAAAAAGCGTCCACATCAATCTGTTTCACGTATGGCTTCAATTCTTGTTTGATTAATGTATCGAGCACTTCTTTTTTGTTTACTATGCTGTTGTTCATGGATACCACCTCCGCCTTTTATTGTTAGCCTAAAATTTCTGTAATGGAATCGATTGGCGTTTTTACCGCTTCGCGTGCGCGTTTGACAGCTGCTTCGTCAGGTGCATCGTAGAAGCATAGACATTTAGACATATCTTCACAGACATACGTTCTAGCAAACGCCACTTCAGGTACTTCTTCGTAATGAACAGAATTTTTCTTTTTGCGAGCAAGATACTGATCCATTGTTAAGTCTTCTGGCAGGTTCCACTCCACTAAATAATTGACGACGTCTTTTTGTTGTTTTACTTTTTCTAACTCGTCGCCAACAAGACGAACGTCTTTGATCAGCTCGATTGTAATGCCAGCCTCTTGTAGCACACTAGATGCAATCTCTTTGTCAGTTGCTTCGATAATGAAGAACGAGCGTGAAAAATCTTTTGATACTTGTAGTTCAATCAGTGAAGCTTCTTTTTCTCCAAGTTTTGTTTGGAGCTCAGCTGCCTTTTGGTCAGCCTCTTGCTTTGTGCTTACGATACTGCTTAAAGATGATTCAACTAAAAATAATCCTATTGTTAAAACCAACCTTTCCAATCTGTATTGTATAACTTATGGATTATCTTATTATACTAAGTTAAAAAAAGCAACCCTAATAGTCTAAATTTAATGTATAATTAAAATTATATTTCTTTGAGAGGATGCTTGTTGTGAAAATAAAATACGATTTACCCTGTAATATCGCCCAGTCACTCAATATTATTGGAGATCGCTGGACACTGCTTGTCATTCATGAAATCCTTATCGGGCAGACAACATTTAATGAAATCAAGAAGGGACTAGATGGTATTTCTGCGAATCTATTATCCGAACGCTTAAAACTATTAGAAGCGCAAGGGCTTGTAACATCAGAACTCTATTCCAGTCATCCACCTCGTTATCAGTACACACTTACCGAAAGTGGGAAAGATTTAGAGCATGTCTTCCATGCACTAATCATCTGGGGAAGTGAGCATTTAGATCACTGCTACAAAAAATTGGTGCATACAACGACAGGTGACGAAGTAGGTCTTACTTATTATTCAAAACGAACGGGCGAAATCGTCCATGATATCCAAGCGGTAAGCCTTGAGGAGGAAGCATAATGCTTCCTTTTTTCTTCTTCAAGAAGAGATTCCCCAATGACGGCCCACCCACAACTCAAACAGACCAATTAACCGATCGAGGATGAATCCACATAGCCCTATGAATACAATACCTGCTAGCACACCAGCTAGATTCAGTGTATTGCGTGCATCGACGATTAAATAACCAAGACCGGATTGTGCACCAACCATTTCACCTGCCACAAGGAAAATCCATGCAGTCCCGAGTGCTAAGTGAAGACCACTCACAATGGAGGGAAAGGCAGCCGGGAAAATAATTTTAACCATCAGTTGTGGCTGCTTAATCTCCATGTTTTCTGCAATCTTCAAGTAATCTTGATCGATTTTTTTTACACCATTTACTGTCGTCAGTAGCACCGGGAAAAAGGCTGCGATGAAAATAATGGCGATTGCCGGCATATTACCGATACCGAACCAAAGGACGATAAAGGGAGACCATGCCACAGGAGATACGGGACGTAATACTTGTGCCACGGGGTCGACGATTTGCCAAACACGCGGCATTCTTCCTAGTAGCATGCCAAGGAGAATAGCCGGTATAACTGCCAGTAGATAGCCAGCTGCAAACCGTCCAAGACTCACCTGTAAATGCACAAAAAGAGAGCCATCCATCACCATACTAACAATTTCTTGCCCAACCGTTTGTGGCGATGGAAATAGTGCTTCCTCATAGCCGCCAATAACAATAACGAGTTGCCAAACCGCTACAAGCAACATCATTCCAATTATAAAGTTAATAAGTTTCTTTACGATTTTCATCTACATCACTTCGCTTTTTCGATAAATGTATTGTCTACAAAATCTTCATATAGTGGTGGTTGATCCGACAAGCCCATTTCAACCATAAACCCGGAAAGCTTGTCATAGTCCGGTTGTTCAATGCGAAGATCATCATAAGAAATCCACTCCAATGACAAGTCAAGCACTTCTCTATCAACCTTCATAAATTGTCCAAAAGATTCGTAGACTAGGTCATCTTTTTGATTGGCAAGCTCTCCTGCCAGCGCATAGTGGTTGATAAAGCTTTGTGTAATATCTATATTTTTCTTTATAAAATCATTACGCATAACAAGGACGCAGCAATAAGAATCTGGCCAAATTTCATCTGAATGATAATGTACTTGGCCCTTGTTCAGTACGACAGCTTGCGCCCCGAAAGGTTCGGCAACAATGTAACCAGCGATTCGATTTTCTGAGAGTGCAGCCGGCATTTCAGCGGGTGCCATTTCGACTACATTGACATCCTCATAGGTCATACCATCTTTTTTTAGCATTTCATTTAATAAAATATTATGGGATGAAAATTTATGGGGAATGGCATATGTTTTCCCTTGTAAATCTGCTGTGGCATCGATGTCGTGTGAAGAAATTAGTACATTACCATCTTTATGACCAAGTGCCACGGCTTTCAAATCAATCCCTTGTTCTTTCGCTTTCATTGCTAATTCAATGAGTGCAGATGCCCCGTCAATCCGCCCTGTATTGAGTGCATCCATTAAATCAGGCCATGACCCAAACTTCACCAATTCAATTGTGTAATCCTCTTGAAAATAGGCATCCATGTAAAGTGGCCCAGCGTGTGTAATCGGCAAATATCCAATTTTAATAGTCGGTTTATCACCAGTCGCTTTTTCGGTAGGTTTCGAGCAAGCGGTTGTCAGGAGCATTGCGCATATAACAAGTAGTGCAGTCCATTTTTTCATTGTTGTTCCTCCTCTTAAATCGAGTATTCGGACGTGTTTGGTACGCCGCTTAGTTCGAATTCATCTAAAATTTTCTTGCGGAAGTAATGGAAGTCGCCATGACTTCGATCACGTGGTTTTGTTTGTGTGATTTTCATTTCTTTATAAATTTTTCCTGGGTGGGAGCTCATAATGAGAACTCGATCGGATACATACACGGCCTCATCAATATCATGTGTGACCAGTAAAATCGTCGTTTTCTTTTGCGATTGAATGCGAACGAGTTCATCTTGTAAACGATAGCGGCTAAATGTATCAAGTGCTGCGAAAGGTTCATCCATTAAAATGACGTCTGGCTGCATGGCAAAAGCACGCGCAATGGCTACCCGTTGTTGCATCCCCCCTGAGAGTTCGTGGGGGAACTTATGCAGATGCTGTTCAAGTCCGACGAGCTCCAAAGCATCTAGGACCCGTTCCTCTTTTTCGTCCGCCGGCAACTTTTCCCCTTCAAGACCGAGCTCAACATTTTTCAACACAGACCGCCACGGAAGTAAGTTGCGTTGTTGAAATAACATGACGCATCTTTTTGTGGGGCGCTGTACGTGTTGCCCGTCAAGTAATACTTGTCCTTCGTCGGCCTTGGTAAATCCACCGACCATATGCAGTAGCGTACTTTTTCCACAACCACTTTTGCCGAGTAATGTGACAATTTCCCCTTTTTGAATGGTGAAAGAAACATCATCAAGCACGCGAGATGGTACGCCACCTGTGAAAAATGTTTTGGTTATCCCTGAAACTGCAATCATTTCTGCCATAATGCGTTACTCCTTTCTTCATCAATATTAATAATTCCTATTAGTTTAGTTGGTTTAGAGTTATCTTATTATACTACGTTCAAAATAACAACCTTGTATATGAAATTTTCTGTTTTTATAAGCGGAAAAGGCTTGAGGGTTTTCAAAATCACTGCCATATGATAGACTGAAATCAAGTTAATAGATATGGTTTGAGTTCATGAGAGACCTGACGACATTATTGCAAATATGCAGTGATGTACGTTCAGGTCTCTTTTTTTATCATAGAAAACAGCAAAGGGAGAAGATTATTATGGGTACATTTTCAGCATTGGAGAGACAATCTACGTTTGACAAAATGGCAGGTGAGCCATTCGATTTACTCGTTATTGGAGGGGGAATTACGGGGGCAGGTATCGCTTTAGACGCGGTAACACGCGGTTTGAAGGTAGCGCTTGTGGAGATGCAGGATTTTGCATCGGGTACTTCGAGTCGTTCCACTAAATTGGTACACGGGGGATTACGTTATTTAAAGCAGTTTGAAATTAAGGAAGTGGCAGAGCTCGGCAAAGAGCGTGCGATTGTATACGAAAACGGTCCCCATGTAACGACGCCTGAATGGATGCTATTACCGTTTCATAAAGGGGGCACATTCGGCAAGCTATCGACATCATTTGGATTGCGTGTGTATGACTTTTTAGCGGGTGTTAAGAAACAGGAAAGAAGAACAATGCTGTCGCTAGAAGAAACTGTTCGTAAAGTACCAATTGTCAAAAAGGATGGCTTGCTCGGAGGTGGGGTCTACGTGGAATATCGCACGGATGATGCGCGTTTGACGATGGAAGTCATCAAGGCGGCAGTAGAAAATGGAGCGGTTGTGACGAACTACGCTAAGGCAGCACAGTTTATTTACAATGAAAGCAAGCAAGTAATCGGTGCTGATATTCAGGATATGCTGACGGATAAGATGGTGTCTGTTCGTGCAAAAAAAGTTGTCAATGCGGCAGGGCCATGGGTAGATGATGTACGGGAAATTGATGGTTCGAAGAGTGAAAAGCACTTGATTTTATCCAAAGGAGTTCACCTGGTATTTGACCAATCTACATTTCCATTACAGCAGGCAGTCTATTTCGATACGCCCGACAAACGGATGGTGTTTGCGATTCCGCGGGATGGCAAAACGTATGTAGGGACAACGGACACATTTTACGATGAGAGCCGTGCGACGATCAAGATTACGACTGAGGATCGTGCGTATATCATGGGGGCCATTCACTATATGTTCCCTGACTTACACATTACTGAAAAAGATATCGAGTCAGGCTGGGCAGGGATTCGTCCTCTTATTCACGAAGAAGGTAAAAACCCTTCCGAAATTTCTCGGAAAGACGAGATTTGGCAATCGGATTCGGGTTTAATTACTATTGCGGGTGGGAAATTGACGGGGTATCGTAAAATGGCGGAAACTGTTGTGGGTATGGTTGTTGAAAAACTAGCTGCGGACGGCAATCAGCAATTCGGTCCATGTGTCACTAAAAATACCCCGGTTTCTGGTGGAGATGTTGGCGGTTCCTCAAGATTGCAACAATTTTTATATGCCAAGAATAAACAAGCGCAACGTTTAGGGTTGAATGAACAGCAAGGCCTCAAATTAGCGAGGATGTATGGGTCTAATGTGGATACGGTGTTTGGTTATTTGGAGGGCAACGATACGTCGTTACCGCCTGTTTTATATGCGCAGCTGATGTATGCCATTCACCATGAAATGGCCGTTAAACCAACTGATTTCTTTATCAGAAGGACGGGGGCTTTATTATTCGATATCGTCACTGTTATGGAATGGAAAGAGCAAGTCATGGCAGAAATGGCGACGATTTTCGGCTGGACAAAGGATCAACAGAAGCGTTATGCGGAGGAATTACAGCGGGAAATCGTGTGTGCGACGACTGCGGTCGAGGTATAATAAGGTTCGGAGGGAGAGGGGAAACGCAATGCCTTTTCGTGAACAAAAAATTTTACCGGCTTTACGCAATTTGAAGCAGCTCGAATCATTACTGAATAGTCCGTATGAGTATATTGTCTTGCTGGAAGTGCATATTAGCAATCTGAAAACAATAAAAAACGAAGCAAATCGCTATTGTAAAAAGATTATTATTCATGCGGATTTAATTCAAGGGTTAAAAACAGATGATTTTGCCGCAGAGTTTCTGTGTAATGATATTCGTCCTGCAGGTATTATCTCAACTCGGTCCAATATGATTATGAAAGCGAAGAGCAAAGGGATTATTGCGATTCAACGGATGTTTTTATTGGATACGATTGCTTTGGAAAAAAGTTATTCGCTTATTGAACGGACGAAGCCGGATTATATTGAAATTTTGCCAGGCGTGATTCCACAAATTATTAGTGAAGTGCATGAAAGAACGGGAATTCCCATTATAAGTGGTGGATTAATCAGATCAGAAGAGCATGTTCATGCAGCATTGGATGCAGGTGCAAAAGCTGTGACAACATCTAATCAGCAGCTTTGGAGAGCGTTTTTGAAAGACAGCCAATCCAAATATTAATTTTAATTTCTGAAAAGTGTTGACAATAGTTTGAATCTTTACTAGACTATGGATAGGTTAATAAACAGTGGTTGAGCATTGAGGTCCACATTTATTCATTCCGCACAAAGCGGGTGATTAAATGTGGATTTTTTATGCTTCCACACGTAACCGCTTACAAAAATTAAAGGGGGAAGACGAAATGACACCATTTTTAGGGGAATTAATTGGTACAATGATTTTAATCATCTTTGGAGCGGGTGTAGTCGGCGGAGTGTTAATGAAAGATTCGAAGGCTGAGGGTGCTGGCTGGATAGTCATTACACTTGGATGGGGGCTTGCTGTGACGATGGGTGTTTACGCAGTCGGAAACTTCAGTGGAGCTCATTTGAACCCAGCGGTTACAATTGGATTGGCATCTATCGGAGAATTCCCATGGGCTGATGTACCAAATTATATATTTGCACAGATGACGGGGGCTATTTTGGGAGCCATAATCATTTATTTCCAATACCTACCGCATTGGGGCAAGACAGAGGACCAAGGAGCCAAACTAGCAGTATTTGCGACATCACCTGCAGTCCGTCATCCGTTATCCAATTTAACAAGTGAAATGATTGGTACGTTTGTCTTGCTATTAGGTCTTTTGATGATTGGTGCGAATGAGTTCACAGAAGGATTAAACCCGTTAATTGTTGGTGCACTTATTGTTGCGATTGGTATGTCACTGGGCGGAACAACTGGCTATGCGATTAATCCAGCACGTGATTTAGGACCAAGGATTGCTCACTTCTTCTTACCGATTGAGGGTAAAGGATCATCGGACTGGAGTTATGCATGGGTACCTATCGTAGGACCAATTCTTGGCGGTGCGTTTGGTGCGTTGTTCTATCAACAATTTTTTACAGGTGTTAATAGTGTTGCGTTTTGGGTAGTTGGAGCTGTTGTGTTGGCGGTACTATTAGGTGCACAATTTACGCTTAAAAAAGAAGCGGCAGTAGTTGTAAAGCAAAGAGTTGCGAAAGGCGCATAATGCTAAAACTTATATAGGGGGAGAACAATATGACTGAAAAATATATATTGGCACTTGACCAAGGGACGACGAGCACACGGGCTATTTTATTTGATCAAAAGGGTGAAATCTTTCATACTTCTCAACAGGAATTTACGCAGTATTTCCCACAATCAGGGTGGGTTGAGCATCGAGCAGATGAAATCTGGAGTTCGGTTTTAGCTGTTATGGCAGGCGTGCTGTCTGAAAAGAAGAATATCGATGCCAGTCAAATTGCTGGAATTGGGATCACGAACCAACGTGAAACAGCTGTTGTTTGGGATAAACATACAGGTGATCCCGTTTATAACGCTATCGTTTGGCAATCACGCCAAACGGCCGACATTTGTGAAGAATTAAAAGCGCAGGGCCACTCTGATATGGTTCGTGATAAGACGGGCTTGCTCATTGACGCTTATTTTTCAGGCACCAAGGTTAAATGGATTTTGGACAATGTGGAAGGTGCAAGAGAGAGAGCGGAGCGCGGTGATCTGCTATTTGGCACAATTGATACATGGTTAGTTTGGAAACTATCCGGCGGTAAAACGCATGTGACGGATTATTCCAATGCTTCGAGAACACTGATGTACAACATTTACGACTTGCAATGGGATCAGGAATTGCTAGATATGTTAGATGTACCAGCATCGATGCTTCCCGAGGTCCGCCCTTCATCAGAAATCTATGGACATACAGATACGGATTTATTCTTTGGTCACGCGGCTCCACTTGCGGGAATGGCGGGCGATCAGCAGGCGGCATTATTTGGTCAAGCGTGTTTCGATAGTGGCATGGTGAAAAACACATACGGAACAGGTTGCTTTATGCTGATGAATACAGGCGAAAAAGCGGTTAAATCTGAGCATGGCCTGTTGACGACTCTCGCATGGGGAATTGACGGCAAGGTAGAGTATGCACTTGAGGGCAGTATTTTTGTAGCAGGGTCAGCGATTCAGTGGCTTCGTGACGGGTTACGGATGTTCAGAGATTCATCAGAAAGTGAACGCTATGCTGATCGTGTAGAGTCAACAGAAGGTGTTTACGTTGTACCGGCATTTGTTGGACTAGGTGCCCCTTATTGGGACAGTGATGTAAGAGGAGCTGTTTTTGGATTAACGAGAGGTACATCGAAGGAACATTTCGTTCGTGCTACGTTGGAATCACTTGCTTATCAGACAAAAGACGTGCTGGATGCGATGGAAGCAGATTCAGGGATTTCGTTGAAAGCATTGCGTGTGGATGGCGGCGCAGTTGCAAATAATTTCTTAATGCAGTTCCAAAGTGACCTATTGAATGTGCCAGTAGAACGCCCAGTTATTAGTGAAACAACGGCGTTAGGTGCAGCTTATTTGGCAGGTTTGGCTGTTGGATTTTGGAAGGATCGCTCTGAAATTGCGAAGCATTGGCATCTTGACAAACAGTTCGAGCCTGAGATGGAGCAAGAAGTACGCGAAGAAATTTATGGCGGCTGGCAAAAAGCCATTCGTGCAACGATGGCATATAAATAATTTGAAAAGGCTAGCAAGTATCGCTTATAGCGTGCTTGCTAGCCTTTTTTCAATAGATAAATTAGACTTTCTCAGGTCGTGGCCAAATGAAATAAGAAAGAGAGATGACAAGGTCGATGCCGAGGACGAGTGCCCATACTTTTAACATTCCGGATAATGCTTCTGTTCTTGTCGGGTCATCGATGAAGTAAATCATGGCCGCTAGGAATGCAGCACCAATGATGTAAGCAAGCACATGTTGAAGGGAACCTTTCATGGAATGACGAGCATGCGCAAAGCCAGTTTTCCTTACCGGTTTTGGTCCCTGTTTCTGAATATAATAAACAAAGCGTTCATCTGCCCAGCGGATCATGCTTTTCCCGAAAACGATGGATGCCCCAAGGTAAACAGCCGCAACGGCATGGACCTGGGTTGCAGTTGCTCCGTTGTACAAATCAGTTGCTGTGACGATAAGTAAAATTAAATCGATAATTGGCGTCAAAGCCAGGAAGAAAAATCCGAGCCGTTCGCGTTTAAAAATATACCGTGTGATAAGTCCAAGTAAGATAACAATCCAAAAACCGATTTCACACGCGATAATTGTCCATGCAATGAAATTCATAGGTAAATCCCCCTTTTTAATACATCTGTATTATTTAGTTCTATACTAGCACAATATCTTTATTTAATACAAGCGTATTGTTTAATTGCTAAATGTTTTTTCATGGATTAAACTAAGCGTATGCCTAAAATTGTAGATCATGAAGAAAGAAGAAAGCGTATTGCAGAGGCAATGTGGCAGGTCATTTTGGATAAAGGGATGGAAGGAGCGACTGTACGAAATATTGCGGAAGAGGCAGGGCTCTCATTAGGAGCACTGCGCCATTATTTTCAAAACCAAGATGAGTTGCTCGTCTATGCAATGACGCTCGTAAAAGATAACGCAACAGCACGCATTCAAGAAATTTTGAAGCGTGATTTACCACCAAAGGAGATGGTTATTGCAACGCTTCTTGAAGTTGTGCCAATTAATAAGGAAACGCGTATGGAAATGGAAGTGTGGTTTGCGTTTGTTGCGTTTGTGAAGCATCGGAAGGATTCGTTTGAAGTGCTGGATGACGGTCTATATGAGGCATTCGAAAAAATGCTCAATTATATGAACATGGCGGGGGTATTAAGAGATAATCTCGATCTCATTCTTGAAACGGAGCGGTTATACGCTTTGATTGATGGTATTGCTATACATGCGTTGCTTGATCCGGAGCGTGTGGACAGGGATCGAGTCGTCAATGTTATTCATTACCATATGGATTCGATTTGTGTTGAATAAATGATGAAAAAACGGAAAAGCCATTTCAGCTTTTCCGTTTTTCTCATCCTTTATTTCCCTAGCAAAGAGTTTTCAATATCATATTTCTCTTTTGCTTCATCCATCCAATCGGTATAGGCTGTTTGCATTTGTTCTTCGAGTAACAGTTTTTCAATGTCTTCTTTACTGTCTTCATAAACAGCCTCTTTCGCCGCCTTTTTATCGGTGACGTGAATGATATGGTAGCCATGTTCTGTTTTCACAGGCTCACTGATCGCATCAATCTCCATTGAAAATGCTTCTTCTTCAAATTCGGCAACCATTTTACCATGGCTGAAGTAGCCTAATTCTCCACCTTTTTCTGCGCTACCTGTATCCGTTGAGTGCTCTTTTGCTAGCGTTGCAAAATCCTCGCCATTCGCTAACTTTTTGGCAATTTCTTTTGCTGTTGCTTCATCCTCAACTAAAATATGACTGGCTTCAACCTGATCCTCTGTACTAAGAGATTCCTTGTTTTCATCGAAATAAGCTTTAGTGTCCTCGTCTGTTATGTCGATGCGTGGTTCAACCACTTCTCGGATAGATAAATATTCAGTAATACTGTCTTTGAACTCCTTTTCGGTGATACCGCCTTGCTCTAACGCAGCGGCAAAGGCTTCCTCTCCACCGACACTTTCAATTTGCGTTGCAAGCTCTGCCTCTACTTCTTCGTCAGAAACGGTCACTTTTTCCTTTTTCAATTCCATTGCAATGACTTTATCCTCAATCATTATATCAAGAGCTTGTTGTCCAGAAGCTTTGACAAGCGTGTCGTACAATTCCTCTTTGGTGATTTTTTCATCGCCCACTTTTGCTACGATTTCTTCATTTCCTTGTGAACACCCGGTTACTATCACAAGGATGACAGCAATTACTAGCGGGTATAGCCATTTTTTAGTCATGTATTCTCCTCCAAAATCATTGATTACCTTCATGGTACATCGAAAATATGAACAAATTATTACGGAGGAGTCTAGTTCGGTAGTAAAATCGTAAATTTGGTGCCTTTTCCTTGCTCACTGGTCACTTCAATCGTTCCGTTATGCATGGTGACGAGCTGTTTAACGATTGATAGGCCGAGTCCGAACTCTCCATATGGATTCGTAGTCCGCGAAACAATCGCTTTATAAAAGCGTCCCCATATTTTTTCAACATTTTCTGGATCAATGCCGATGCCGGTGTCTTCAATTTCAATAATAGTCATATCATCTTGCACATAGCCGCGCAAAAAGATAGATCCATTGTCGGTAAATTGAATACTGTTTTTCGTGATGTTAATCAAAATCTGGGTGAGCCGATCATAATCAGCATGCACAGTCACAGTCGGATTTACGTCAACGATAATCGTATTCTGCTGTTCAGCTGCAACACCTTCAAGCTGATCTTTAATAATTTCTAGTAGTTCAACGAGTTGGATATCTTGTTTAAGCAGTGTAATTTGGTTGGAACGAATTTTTTCGTAATCCAGGTTTTCATTAACGAGACGAATGAGTCGCATTGTTTCGTTACTGGCAAGCTGGAAACCTTTTTCTTTTTCTGTTTCAGAAATCATGTCATTTCTCATACCTTCGATGATGCCACGAATGGTTGTTAGTGGCGTTCGTAGCTCATGGGAAACATCCGCCATGAACTGGCGTCGTCGATTTTCCAGGCTTTCGATTTCCTCCATGGACACATTCAATTTCTCCACCATTTTGTTGAAGTCATCAGCAAGTTCACCGATCTCATCGACATTAGCGGATGGGATACGTACAGAGTAATCCCCTTGTGCAACAATCGAAGTAGCTTCTCGAAGTCGTTTGATACGTTTACCGTGGAAATTCGATAAAATCCAGCTGAGTAATAATGCGACCGCTAGTGCGAGCACCATTGTAAATAACAGATAGGTATTCATTTGAGTAATGACTTCCCGTGAGCCTTTAATGGGAGAAGTCAACAGGATGCCGCCAACAAATTGATTGTTTTGGACGTAGGGAAGCAGGACAAATGTAACGGCTTCGTTGAAGCGTTTAAAGTCTTGTTTGACCGTAACGGTTTTGCCGTTTTTAATCTCCTGCCACTCTTCCTCACTCAACAGCCCAATGACTGGTGCTTTTAGTTCGGTAGAATAAATGATAGCGGATTGCTCGTCGAATAAAATGTATTGAATATCACGACCGTTTAGCACATGTTCATAGGCTTGCAAGGTGCTTGTTGAGTTACGAGGATTGCGATCAAGGTCGCGTAAGATAGTTTGTCCATAAGTCGCGAGTTCTTCGGTTTTATTATCATAGACAAATTGCTCGATATAATGAGAGAACAGCAAACTCAATATTAAAAAGGCGATGAGGATGACGCTTACGTGACTGGCTAATTGCTGGTATAGATATTTAACTTTCATTTGGATTCACCTATTGTTTCATCAAATCGATAGCCAACGCCCCAGACAGTGTGGAAAAACGGTTGCTCGTCTGTTGCAATTTTCGTACGGAGTCGCTTGATGTGAACGTCTACGGTGCGGTCATCGCCATAGAAATCATAGCCCCAGACATTGTCTAATAATTGCTCACGAGAAAAGACTTGTTTTGGATGCTGGGCGAAATGGGACAGTAAATCGAATTCTTTTGGTGTTAAATTGAGGACGGGCTTGTTGTCTAACATTACCTCGCGTGTATTGTGATTGATTTTAAAATGAATGGTTTCAATGATGCCTTCTTCCGGCACGTCCACTTGTTGTGAGGAATACCTGCGTGTCACGGCTTTAATGCGCGCCATCAGAGCGAGTGGGCTAAATGGTTTTGTGACATAGTCGTCTGCACCCATTTCAAGCCCGAGTACTTGGTCTGATTCGCTATCTTTCGCGGTGAGCATAATAATCGGACCTGCATATTTTTCTTGCCTTAGCTTCCGGCAAATGGACACGCCATCCATTCCTGGCAGCATCCAATCGACAATTAGGCAGTCCCAATGCTCCTCACTTGCACGGCGATAGCCTTTGAGACCGTCTTTGACGAATTCTCCTTCGATGCCTTCCTTTGAGAAAAAGAGTTCAATCATTGAAGAAACGCTTTCGTTATCTTCAATTACTAGAATTTTCAATGGGCTGCATCTCCTCTCATTTTATAGTAGGTACTTTCAAGGTAAATCGGAAATTGGAAATATGCAACTAGAAAGACCTTTGCTTCGGTGGCAAAGGTCTTTGCTAAGTGATTATTCAGTTGTTGTTTTATTACTCGTCAGTGTAACTTCAATTGTTTTTAATTCCGCACCGCGATAAATCGTAAATGTAGCGATATCGCCAACTTTGAGTTGAGAATATAAAAACTTGCGTAGTTCTGTTGAGCTTGTAATGTCTGTGCTGTTAATGGCGGTAATGACGTCCTCTGCCAACAATCCAGCTTTTCCAGCAGCTGATGATGGATCGACATTTGCGACCATAACGCCGCCTTTCACTTCTTGTGGAATATTTTGCAAATACATAGGCGGCACTTGTGAAAGATCTGCAAGCCCGATACCGATGTACGGGCGTTCCACTTGTCCGTGTATTGTCATTTCTTCAATCAGTGGAATAACTTCGTTACTTGGAATCGCAAAGCCGAGTCCTTCAACACCACTTTCGGAAATTTTCAAGCTGTTAATGCCGATGACTTGTCCAGCTGAATTCAGTAGTGCTCCACCGCTATTCCCAGGGTTAATGGCCGCGTCTGTTTGAATGACGTTCATTTCCCATTCGCCGGCAGATGTATTGACGTTAATGGACCGATCGACTGCGCTGATAATCCCTTGCGTCACAGTACCAGAAAAATCAAGACCGAGTGGATTACCGATGGCAACGACCGCATCGCCTGCGCGTATCTGGTCAGAGTTACCGAACTCGAGGACTGATTTGGCATATTTTGCGTCGATTGTAAGTACAGCCAAATCGCTTAGTGCATCTTTACCCACTAATTCTGCCGTTGTCTTTTCTCCACTTTCTAAAGAAACTTCCAGCTTTTCAGCTCCTTCAATGACATGATTGTTTGTGACGATATAGGCTTTATTGTCGACGATTTTGTAAATGACGCCTGAGCCTGTTCCACTATTCACAGCCTCTGTATTTTGTGCGAAGCGATTACCGGCAGTTTTGTAATTGACCACCCCGACGATCGCGCTGGATGCCTGCTCCACCATATCTGCTAGTGATGTTGGATCTTTTACGGTTGTTTGCTGCACATTATAAGGAGCAACATTTGAAGTGGCGGGTATTCTTCCTTCAGAGCTTGCTTGCAAAAGATCGGTATTGACCACGACTCCCAATGTTAGCATTGACCCGATGACACCGGCTCCGATTGTTGATAAAAAGCGTTTACCTGACTTGTTTTTGTTCTTAGGTGCTTTTACTATTTCTTGCACAGTTTCTACCCCAGTCTCTTGAATTGTTTCTAACTCTTTATCCATCATTTATTCCTCCCGTTCAATCTGATTATCTTTATTCTAAAAGTTAAATATGAACAAATTATTACCGGGAAGTTAACAATTGATGAAGAAATGAGTGGCTTGTCGAAATATCACGAAAACAAATAATTGAATTATTCTATATAGTTTGATAGAGTCGGGAGACGAGCTCCTTTTTTATTTCAGGTGTATTGTAAGCGCATACATTACGTTTGGAATATGATGGATGCATACTGAAGGGGTTTGCAACGTATAGTAGCGGGATGTGAAAATTTCAACATACAAGGAGGAATGGAGAATGGTTCAAACGGTAGAAAATCCAGTTTATGCTTTTCCGAACACAGAAGGAGCAAAGGTAAATTTCAAGGAGCGTTATGAGAATTTTATCGGCGGTAAATGGACAGCACCAGTGAATGGCCAATACTTTGACAATCCAACTCCGGTGACAGGTAAGGTATTTACACAGGTAGCCCGATCAACTGCAGAAGATATTGAATTGGCATTGGATGCTGCACATGCTGCAAAAGACGCTTGGGGAAAAACGTCTGTTACGGAACGTTCAAATATTTTATTGAAAATTGCTGATCGTATGGAACAAAATTTGGAGATGCTGGCAGTTGCAGAAACGTGGGAAAATGGCAAAGCAGTTCGTGAAACGTTGAATGCTGACTTGCCGCTTGCTATCGACCATTTCCGCTATTTTGCTAGTGCGATTCGTGCACAAGAAGGTGGCGTCAGTCAGATTGACAATGACACGGTAGCGTATCATTTCCATGAGCCAATCGGTGTTGTGGGACAAATCATTCCTTGGAATTTCCCGATTTTAATGGCTGTGTGGAAGCTAGCACCAGCACTTGCAGCAGGGAACTGCGTCGTGTTGAAACCAGCAGAACAGACGCCAGCATCTATTTTGGTGCTTGTGGAATTAATTGAAGATTTATTGCCAGCTGGCGTATTGAATATCGTCAACGGTTTTGGTTTAGAGGCGGGGAAGCCGCTAGCTTCAAGCTCACGCATCGGTAAAATTGCGTTTACGGGTGAAACAACAACAGGTCGTCTCATTATGCAATACGCTTCACAAACGGCCATCCCTGTCACACTTGAGTTAGGTGGAAAATCGCCAAATATTTTCTTTGAAGATGTAATGGATCAGGACGATGCATTTTTGGATAAAGCGGTAGAAGGTTTTGTCATGTTTGCCCTTAACCAAGGGGAAGTGTGTACATGCCCTTCACGTGCGTTAATCCAAGAATCAATTTACGATAAATTTATGGAGCGTGCACTAGAGCGAGTGAAAGCTATTAAAGTCGGTAATCCGCTTGATCCGACAGTGATGATGGGTGCGCAGGCGTCGACTGAACAATTGGAGAAAATTCTATCCTATTTAGATATTGGTAAACAAGAAGGTGCAGAATGTCTGATTGGTGGGGAACAAAATCACCTTGAAGGCGATTTGGAAGGCGGCTATTACGTCAAACCAACTGTCTTTAAAGGCAACAATAAAATGCGGATTTTCCAAGAAGAGATTTTTGGTCCTGTCGTATCTGTCACGACATTTAAAACGAAAGAGGAAGCACTTGAAATTGCTAATGATACATTATACGGCCTAGGTTCGGGTGTGTGGACACGTGATATGAATACAGCCTATCGCTTTGGTCGCGGCATTCAAGCAGGTCGTGTGTGGACAAACTGCTACCACGCTTATCCAGCACATGCTGCATTCGGTGGCTACAAAGCATCTGGCGTTGGTCGTGAAAATCATCTCATGATGTTGAATCATTACCAGCAGACGAAAAATATGCTTGTTAGCTACAATGAAAACAAGCAAGGCTTCTTTTAAGAGAAAAGGAGGAGGGTGTGGATGACTGAGCGTGTAATAGCGACTGATGCTGCACTTGAACTCATGGAGCTTTTGAGGAAAAAACACGGTCCACTGATGTTTCACCAATCGGGAGGCTGCTGTGACGGCTCATCGCCAATGTGTTATCCAGATGGGGAATTGATTATTGGCAATCAAGATGTTCTTCTTGGACATATTGGAGGAGCCCCGTTTTATATGCATAAAAACCAATTTGAGTATTGGCGGCATACACAGCTCATTATTGACGTTGTCGATGGGCGCGGTGGGATGTTTTCACTTGAAGGGGTTGAAGGCAAACGCTTTTTAACAAGATCACGGGCGTTTACCGCAGAGGAGAATAAGGAATTACAAGTGTGAATGAACGAAAAAAGGGCTATCTCATTGTGGATAGCCCTTTTATGGCGTGAAAATTTCGGTGACGGTGATAACCTAGTCCGTGGCGGTGATAACACCGTGGTGATTCATCAAATCAATTATGCCTCGGCATAATTGCGTCCGGATTTTTTCGAGCTCGCTCGAAAAGTTCCCTTAAAAATCCGTGACATCCGCCGGAGGCTTTATTTGAATTCAGCTGAATTCAAATAAATCGTTTCCGCATTTCGGGAGGTGGTAACATACAGGCATCTTCCTTTTTGCCAAACCATTTGTAGCGATTTTTTGCCACATAATCATAAACGCCGTCACGAATTTTGCGCGGGACGAGTATAAATAAGAATGACAGATGCCATAAGCCATCCAATTTTTTTGCGATATGCAATGCAGCGGAGGATTTTGTATAGGCTCTCCCTTTGGCGATTAACACCAAGCTGTCTACATCTGCGGGAATATTATATTGCTTCACAAGCTCGACACCTTTGTCGCTTTGTAATGAAGTGAAAAGAAAATGAGCAGCGGGGTCACGTTTAATAATGAACTGCACACTTGAATCACAAAAATTACAATCACCGTCAAATAATACAATGCGTTTCATGGAATGACCTCCCTCTTTATTGTAAGTATAGCCTTGTTGGACAAATAATAAAACGATATAGGCGCAAGTATTTACGCGTGACTGAAAATTTAGTATAATGATAGAAAGAGTAGAACAAGTGAGTTGTTTTCCATCGCATGTAGCCGCGGTTAATATGTTGAGGAGGATGATTTGAATGGAACGTTTACCTATTGAGCCAGCAGAAGTAGAGTTACGGCATAATCGAGATTTCATTGCTTCGCTAAAAATGATTGGTGAAGGTGCTCCGATTTATGAACGTTATGAAGAAGATGAGCCAGTCGTGAAAAAACGGCAAGAACAGGATGGCTTTGACGAAGAAGACTTGCCGCGCGACTACCAATAACCGTAATCCCCACAGAGATGTGGGGATTTTTCTATGGAATGGAGCGACTTGTTAGTTGATTTTCCATGGGGTAGCCGGGTTTGCCAGATAAGTAGTTCAGTTTTGTTAAAAGGTAGTTGAGTTTGCGGAAAAGGTAGTCCGGTTTCTGCGAGGTAGCTGGGTTTGTCAGCTAGGTAATCCAGTTCCTACAGGGGAGTTCAATAGCGGACAACCTTTTCGATTTATCAGAATACATTTGACTCGATGTGTCACGATGCGACATAGTGAATGGGAAGAACGGATGTGATTCCGCTTGAAAACAGAAAAAGTGATTAAATTATATAGCCCGATGACGGAAACGGCATTTTATATTTTGTTGTCACTAATAGAACCGCGTCATGGCTATGGCATTATTAAGCATGTAGAAGAATTGACGACAGGGCGATTGGTACTGGGATCTGGAACGATTTACGGCACGTTGACCAAAATGCAACGGGATGAAATTATAACCGTCTATGCGGATGAAAAGCGCAAAACGATTTATGAAATTACGGATGTCGGGAAGGCGCTAATGCGACATGAGATGGGACGACTAAAGGAGTTACATGCGAATGTAATCAAGCATGAGGGGGAATTCCAATGACGATAAAAAAATGTCGATTACTTTGGAGTTATGATGTGGAGAAGACGGAGCGTTGGTTGAAGGAAATGGCGGCGCAGGAGAATCACCTGAAGGATGTAAATCGAATGACAAGAATGTTTACATTTGATCAAGCGACCGCTGAAAGTGCTCATTTCCAAGTTGTCTATGACAAATCGCAAAATACGTTACCGCGAAAGTTAGCAGAGGCGGGGTGGGAAGAAACACTATCGGAGAAAAAGTGGAAGTTCATGAAAAATAAATCCGAGGAAATAAGTATTTTTCCATCTCGTGAAGGAGTATTGAAAAGGAATAGAATTCACTTCTATCTGTTGACTGGATTGGCTTTATTCTACATTATGCCTCTACTCATGATGCTTATTACTTTATTTATGGTCATAAAGGGAGCGGCTACAGTCGAACCAAGTCCATTTTGGTCATTGACAGTCCTCTTTTTCTTGCAAATTATAGTCGTTATGGGTCTTGCTATTTTTATGATTCAAAAAGTAAGACGTTTTGAGAAGAAGTTTTTTGGCGGAGCTACGGATGTGAAGGAATCTGTTGGGGACACATTCACCAAGTGGAGATTTGGTTGGATGTATGCCCCGGATATACTGGAAAACTGGTTGTCGGAAATGTCTGCAGAAGGTAATCATCTCGTCCGTATCGGAAAACCAGGTCTTAGATTCGTATTTGAAAAAGGGGAACCAAAATGTGTGTCGTATGTATTTGACTATCAATTAAAAGCATCGCCTTCGTACTTTAATGTTCATCAAAGTACAGGCTGGCAGCTGAAATACACATCACCTTCTTCATTTGCAAAATACTCCTTATGGGCGCAACCGTATGACGAAGGGGGTGAAATGCCGCGATTTACATACGATTCTGTTGAGAAGAAAGCGCAAGTTCGAAAAGTAGTATTATCAGCGGCTGTCCTACTTTTATATTTTCTTGTGATTGCTGTCTTTTTTATCAGTCTGAATTATTCAATGTATCTAAGGGACAGTTGGAGTATGTTCAATAAAGTTATATTTGTAGCATTCATCCTTTCTTTATCGTCTCCACTATTAATCATGACTCGCACGATGAAATATGCGTTCAGAATGCGCAGGGGATAATTACAGGATTTATTGTTGGAATAATCAAGCATGAGGGGGGATTCCAATGACAATAAAAAAATGGCGACCACTTTGGAGTTATGATGTGGAAAAGACGGAGCGTTGGCTGTCGGAAATGGCAGCGGAAGGTCAGCATTTAACGGCTATGAATCGGTTGACTCGAATTTTCACGTTTGCGAGTGGGGATGCTGAAGAGGCAAACTACCAAGTTGTTTATGATAAATCGGAGAGTGTACTACCGAAAGGCTTGGAAAATGCCGGTTGGGAAGTTGCTGCTTCCGACCAAAGATGGAAATTTGTGAAGAACTCACTTGCTGATATAAAGGCATTTCCCTCACCTGAAAATAGACTAAGGCGTAATCGCGTTCACCAAAATGTATTGAGTTGGATGACGAAGTTGTCGTTATTTATTGCTTTCTTCTTATTAATAGTCGGGCCGCCAGGTGGTGAGCTGAATATCCATTGGTTAATAGGCGCAATCTTAATCGGACTTATGATCTTTACTATAGTACTTTTCATTTATGTATCCGATAAAGTAAATGTGGCTGAAAAACAACTTTATGGGGAGGAGTATGCGCATATAGACTTGGCTGAGCCATTGGGTGAAACATTCGTCAAGTGGCGAATAGGTTGGATGGATGCTCCGGATAGATTAGGAAAATGGTTGACAAAGATGGCGGCGCAAGGACATGTACTAGTCCAAATCAAAGGTTTCAAGTTTATTTTTGAAAAAGGACAGCCTAGACAGATAGCTTATATACTGGATTACCACTGGACAACATCACCCGCTTACTTTGACATGCATAAAGGTGCTGGCTGGCAGCTGAAGCTTACGAACGGATTACGGTTTATGAAGTACTCGTTATGGGCGCAGTCATACAATAAGGGGGATAAACCTCCGCAATTTACAAATAGCAATCAGGGGAATAAAATGCGGGCTCGGAAGTTACTGGAAGCCGCTGCTTTGGATTTATTATTTGTAGGGGCGTGGGTAGTAGTAATCCTTGTGGCGAATTATTCATCGTTTCAGGCAGGGAATCTAGCTTCATTTGAAAAATTAATGTTGTTGATATTTGCCATCTGTGTTGTTCCCCTAGTCATAGGTGCAATGCGTTTATTGACATCTGCCGTTAGAATGAGAAAAGTGTAATCGTAGATTCTGGCATTTTCTCTCCGGTCTAGTTGCTCGCCCGTTTGTCCCTCTACTTCTCACATCTAATAGAAGGAGGAGGTGAGAGTATGATGCAACATGGACAATGGAACTCTAACCAGATGCAGGGGATGTGTGGGTGTAATCGGATGCATGGTCAGTGCAATTGTAATCAGATGCGACCGAGTAATCAAATGCAACCCATTGTGTGTCCGACGCAATACCGATGCCACGATACGTTCGTTCGGCAGGAAGTTCCTGTTATTCATCCGATTGTCAACGTGAACCGACAGCACACTGTGGTGGTGCCGCGTAACTATGTGACGGAAACGACTAGAACGGTACCAGGTTCAACGGTATTCCCTAGTGGTGGTCAGCAGTTTGGTGGTGGATTTGGCCCAGGGGGCGGACCGGGTTTTGGTGGCCCAGGAGGTGGTTTCGGACCAGGTTTTGGAGGCCCTGGCCCTGGAATGGGATTCGGTGGCGGATTCGGTCGTGGATTCGGTCGTGGGTTTGGCCGATAACAATGGAGATAAATAAGTGAAAAATGTAATGTTCTCGCCAGCTCTTAGCATTTTGAAATCAAAGACGAGTGTATTTTTCTAAAGTTAAAAAAGGCGTTCCCGTCAGTTGGTTAATCGACTGACGGAAACGCTTCTTTTTTTAATTAATCGACATTAAAATACCTTGCATCTGGATGGGCGAAAACAATTGCAGAAACAGATGCTTCTGGTTCCATCATGAATTCCTCTGTTAAATGGACGCCGATATCTTCAGGTTTTAATAGTTTGAATAACTTTGCTTGGTCGTCTAAATTTGGACATGCGGGATAGCCGAACGAGAAGCGTTGTCCCGTGTATTTTGCCGCAAAGCGTTCAAGCATTGTAAAGTCCGTTGGATCTGGAGTACCCAAGTGGTCGCGCATTTCTTGGTGAATCCGTTCTGCAAACCCTTCTGCAAGCTCAAGCGCAGTTGCTTGGAACGCATGGCTCTCCAGGAACTTACCTTCTGCTTTAAACTTGTCGGCGAAAGCTCGAACGCCGTGTCCTGCAGTCACTTGCATGAAGCCAACATAATCCATCACACCACTAGACACTGGTTTCAAATAGTCAGCTAGGCAAAGGAATGGCTCTTTGCTTTGGCGAGGGAATGTGAAGCGTTCAATTTCTTTTGTCACGTCTTCTGGATCGTACACGATGACATCATCGCCATCAGATTGTGCTGGGAAAAATTGATAAAGTCCAGATGCCGACAAGTTACCAGATTCTAAAAATTGAGTAACCATTTCATGTAGCTCCACCGCACGCGGCTCTTTATTTTCCAACATTTTATTAACATTGCCCCGCAGCCCAAGATGGTGACCAATTAATGTCCGCATGTTGACATACGGATAGAGATGGGGAACGGAATAGTCTTTTTGAATGCGGCGGCGTAAATCTTTTGGAACTACGACGGGTACATCTTCACGTACGGTTTTTACAGGCTTTGGTGCAATTACTTCTGGAGCATCTGCTAGCTTCGCTGCTTTAATGGCATCGTTTTCCGCACGTTTTGTACGTTGTTCATCCAATTCAATGAGCAAAGCTGCTTTTTCTTCTTTATTCTGAAGTCGATTGGCAAGTTCGAGTCCGAACATCGCATCTTTGGCATACAGCACAGGTCCATCGTATTCTGCGGCAATTTTTGTATCGGTAAATCGGCGGGTCAGTGCAGCCCCACCAACCATAATCGGTAAATCAATGCCCGCCGCTTTAAAGTCTTGGGCGGTGAGCACCATTTGTTGGGCAGATTTGACGAGTAATCCAGACAAGCCGATAATATCAGGCTTTTCTTTTCGAATGACGTCAATCAGTGTTGAAGGTGTCACCTTAATACCAATATCAACGACTGTGAAGCCGTTGTTGCTTAGGATGATTTCTACTAAGTTTTTCCCGATATCATGGACATCACCTTTAACAGTCGCTAAAACAATTTTCCCTTTACCTGTGTCACCCTCGGCTTTATCCATGAACTGCTCGAGGAACGCCACGGATGCTTTCATCACACCAGCACTTTGAAGTACTTCTGCAACAATTAGTTTGTTCGTATTGAATAAATGTCCCACTTCAGCCATACCAGCCATCAATGGTCCATTAATGATGTCAAGGGGTGCATCATACATCTCGAGGGCGGCTTCCAAGTCAGGAATTAAGCCCTCTTTTGTTCCTTCGACGATATAATAGCTTAGGCGTTCTGGAACGGTTTTTGGAATATCATCTTCTGTTTTCTCTTTTTTCTTGCCACGATAGAAATTAGTAAATTCGGCAAGCGTTTCATCTGTTGTGTTGAATAGTAAATCATTGGCCATTTTAATTTCGGCTTCCGGAATAGAAGCATAGCGTTCTAGTTTCTCCGTATTGACAATTGCATAGTCGAGACCTGCTTGCGTACAGTGATATAAATACACAGCATTCAATACTTCACGGCCGACAGGGGGCAGACCGAATGACACGTTACTGACACCGAGAATCGTCAAGGCGCGTGGTAACTTTTCTTTAATGAGACGAATACCTTCAATCGTTTCTACGGCAGACCCGATGTATTGCTCGTCTCCTGTACCGACTGGGAAAACAAGTGGATCGAAAATGATATCTTCTGGCGATAGTCCCCATTTATTGACAAGAAGATCATAAGAACGCTCTGCAACTTCGAGTTTCCGTTCACGCGTAACCGCCATTCCAGGTTCGTCGATTGTCCCAACAACGACAGCTGCACCAAACTTTTTGACAAGTGGCATTACAGCATCGTAGCGGTCTTCGCCATCCTCCAAGTTGATGGAGTTAATGATGACTTTCCCTTGTGAATATTTTAATGCTTCTTCAATAACCTTCTCGTCTGTGGAATCAATGACGAGAGGCACTTTCACTTTTTTGACAACTTCCTTCATGAATTTTGTGACATCCTCTAACTCGTCACGATCTGGATTAGCTAGACAAATATCAATGACGTGTGCGCCACCTTTTACTTGTGCACGCGCAATTTCGGATGCTTCTTCAAATTTGCCGTCAACGATTAGCTGTTTGAATTTCCGAGACCCGATAACATTTGTTCGTTCGCCAATTAATAGCGGACGCATAGAGTCGTCATACAGTATTGGTTCAATACCCGATACGACATGACCGTGAATCGTTTCGGGACCTTGGCGCGGCTTTTTATCAGCGACTACTTCACGAATCGCACGGATATGCTCAGGTGTTGTTCCGCAACAGCCCCCTACGATATTTAACCAACCTTTATCAGCAAAGCCTTGTAGTTTTTTAGAGAGAGACTCAGGTGATTCATGGTAATGACCTTCCTCGTCTGGAAGCCCAGCATTTGGGTAACAACTGACATAACTTGTGGCTAGGTCTGATAGTGAGCGAAGGTGGTCTGTCATGAACTCCGGACCTGTTGCACAGTTCAGGCCAACAGATAGTGGTTTTATATGCTCGATTGAAATATAAAATGATTCAATGCTTTGACCAGCTAATGTTGTTCCCATTGGCTCAATTGTTCCAGAAATCATAACAGGTAATTCTAGTCCTGTTTCCTCAAATGCACGCTTGATCCCTAATGTGCCGGCTTTGACATTCAACATATCCTGGCTCGTTTCCATCAATAGCAAATCACAGCCGCCTTCGATCAATGCTTTTGCTTGTATATAAAAGTCCTGTGTCAGGCCATCAAATGTAGCTCCGCCTGTAACGGATAATGTTTTGGTCGTTGGGCCCATTGCACCTGCAACGAAACGCGGCCATTCAGGTGTAGAAAAGTCTTCCGCACACTTTTTAGCTATTTGCGCAGCATGGAAGTTAATATCATGTGCTCGTTCACCCAAATCATAGTCATCGAGAACAATGGGTGTTCCGCCAAATGTGTTTGTGGAGATGATATCTGCGCCAGCCTCCAAATATTCGCGGTGAATGCGATTTAGGACATCGGGCTTTACGATATTTAAATACTCATTACAGCCATCGTATTCTTCACCACCGAAATCCTCGGCAGAAAGGTTGGCATTTTGTAGCATGGTTCCCATTGCGCCATCCATAATAAGTATTCTTTTCTGTAGTTGTTCTTCAATAGGGTGTCTCGGCATAGCTCATCACTCTCTCTTTACATCAATTATTTTGTAGCTTTTAAGAAAATAAAAAAAGCCTTCAAATAAAGAAGGCTTTACGAGTTTACGTAGTTGTCCCTTCTCATCTTCAGAACCACGGGGATTCTTCTGGAATTAGCACCAGTCCATATAGGCAGGTTGCTGAAGCTTCATAGGGCCAGTTCCCTCTGCTTCTCTTGATAAGAATAATTATGAAATTGTGAAATCCGCCGGAGGCAAACCCTCGCTGGATAAAGTTGAATAATTGAAATTATCATAACGTTATAATTTGCTTCCGTCAAGCAATCCTTTGTAGAAAGCTAGAAAGTCTATGGTAAGATGAAGATAATATGACAAACAGAAGGTGAACGAGTTGAGAGCATTTAAATATATTATTCCCATCATGATGATTGTCGGGACGGTTAGTATTATGATGTTGAACAAGAACCACCAAGAGGTCCCGCCTATGTCTCGCATTTATATTACGCTAGGTGCAATGGCCGTCAGTGGAATTTTAGCTTACTTTTTATTTCCAAAAGATGAAGAGAAGAATAAATGAAAAGAGACCGCTAGCGAATTTTGCTGGTGGTTTTTTCGTGAAAAGTGAAACGATTCTATAGTCTAATCGTATAAGAGATATGTGAAAAAAATCTTTGCTATAGAAAAGAGTGTTTTAGATGATTAATTTACTTATCTTCTCAATCATTACAGGGATTGTGTCAAGTTTAATTATTGTCCCGTTTGTGTTGAACAAAAAGGAGACGAAAGAGCCGGTTTCTTTTAACAAGGTCGCGGCTGTGGCTAGCACTGCTGTTGTAAGTACAATACTCGTGTTTGCCTTTTATTATCTAACCAATATGGATCGCAACTGGACGTCATTATGGGGTCCGCTACTCGTGGTCACTTTATTGGGCGCAGTTGTTGCGGGGAGTAAAGACCGCAAATTTAAGATTGTCTTATTACTAGGAGCAATTGCTTTCGGTGCTTATATCCTCAGCGCGCCTTTATTCAACGCAGATCAGAAATACAAGGCTGTCGAGATGGATCAGCAGGTGGAAATCAAAGCGTTTGATGAAACGAAAACACCGGCAAGTGTGCCGCCGAAGTTTGCACGTAACAAGATGAAGAAAGCGTTCGGTCAAGTACCGAATACGAGTTATTATGAATTAGGCAATTTACAAATTCAAAAAGTTGGCGATGATTTTGTCTACATCGCACCTGTTGAATTTTCGGGTCTTTTCAAGTGGTGGGCTGGGAAAACAACACCTGGGTATTTCACAATGAGTGCGACTGATTCGGCAGATAATCCGAAATTCGTGAAGGTTGAAATGACTTATACGCCTTCATCGTTTTTCCACAAGCAAGTGGAGCGTCATATGCGGATGGAAATGCCGAATCTCATTTTCTACGGGGATGTCCAGCTAGAAATTGATAATGAAGGAGTGCCTTATTATATCCGCTCATACGGGAACTTTATTACGGCACGCAACGGCTTTGATGTTCAAGGGATTGTAGTGGTTGATCCGGCGACGGGAGAGATGGCGAAATATGCACTTGCGGATGTACCTGCATTTATCGATGGTGCTGTTTCGCCTGAAGCAGTTAGTTTACAAAATAGTTATTTTGGTAACTATGTTCACGGATTCTGGAATTCGGTATTCGGGAAAAAAGATGTGAAATTGCCGTCAGATGAAGGGACCGAAGCTAATGTGAGTCCGATTTTTGACGAGAATGGTCATATGTTTTACTTCACTGATTTTACAAGTCCGAAAGAAGGCGTCGATTCGATGCTTGGTTATGCCTTGACGGATGGTCGGACGGGTGAAGCAACGTATTATACGGGCAATCTGGAGGAGTCCTATATGGATTCGCAAGGGGCACTTCAAATCATTGAAAAGAAATTCATCGAAAAGAAATGGTCCGGTGAAATGCCGGTGCTGTACAACTTCTACGGGGAAGCCAGCTGGTTGACTCCGGTGCTCGATTCAAACGGATTTTTGCAAAATTATTTCATCGTATCTGCAGCAAATCCGGAAATTTCGGTGTATGGAAATACTCCGAACGAAGCATTGAAATTGTATAAAACAGCACTTCAACGCGGAGGCAGTACTGTCGATGGTAGTTCGGGCGCTGAAGAGGCGCAAACGTCGGTGACTGTCGTGCGTGTTTTCAAAGAACGTGTCGGTGACTTTACATTAGTGTCGTTTTTGGCTGCTGATGGACGGAACTTTAGCGTGTCATCTGAAATGGTGCCACTTGCAATTTACATTCAAGAAGGCGATCAATTGGCGATTACGTATATAGAGACAGGTGAGCTTTTCTTACCGGTGAAAGCCTTGACGAATAACAGTATGAAATAATTAGGTAACGGAGTACAGAGAGATTTCTCGTGTACTCCGTTTTTGTATGATGATTAAATGATAGCCAAACATGTCGATACTACGAGTTGCAGTGCTTTTCAATTGCAGATTAATCGGTGCGTCATGTACAATTAAGTCAAAGATAGTCAAAGTCAACGGCTTATCACCCGGTATGAAAGAGGTGAGGACATGCGAAATATTTCTGACATTATAGAAGGTTATTTAAAGGCCATCATCGAAGAAGAACAGAAAGGCGCAATAGTCATTAAGCGCAGTGAAGTTGCAGAGAAGTTCCAATGCGTACCTTCTCAAATCAATTACGTTATTAAAACTCGTTTTACGGTAGAACGTGGTTACGCAGTTGAATCGAAGCGTGGCGGCGGTGGCTATATCCGTATTTTTCGAGTGCAGACCAATTCGCGCAAAGAATTGATTGAACATGTTTTAGAAGGGATTCGAACGGGAATCTCCTTTACGATGGCTGAGGATATTGTCTATAGATTGATGGAGGAGGAAGTTGTGTCAGAGCGTGAATCGAGGCTTATTTTAGCTGCTGTCGATCGTACAACGCTCTATCAGCCGCTTCCAGAACGTGATATTCTTCGTGCCCGGATTTTACAGGCGATGCTCGTAACGCTTATTTATGAGCAGTTAGACTGAATGCCAATTTGATTCAGCAGAAGTTCCCCACTTCTATAAGTGTGGGAATGAATGCCAAAAAAGTATTTCAATCAAATGAAGTTCAAACTCCCTGTAGCTGACGCTTCGCTTTCAGTACAAATACATTTGCTGATTCAAATTAAGCCTCCGGCGGATGTCGGGGATTTTGAGGGGAGTGAATTGTGCAAGCACAATTCAAAATCCCGACACAATCACGCCGAGGCGTAATTGATTCTAACCACAATGAGGTGATTTTGTGATATGTGAAAATTGTAAGGAACGACCAGCCTCCGTCATTATTACGCAGGAAAGTGTGGCGGGTTCGGTGGAGCGTCATTTATGTGATAAATGTGCTTTTCAGATGCAGGCATTCCACTTTGACCCAAATCAGGAGCCGTTGTCGATTCAGCAGTTTCTGTCACACTGGTTTAGCGGGACGGACCCATTTCAAGCACAGCAGCAAGCACGTGATAGTTCGCAAACCGGGCTTGAATGTCCTTCATGTGGCTTGACATTCCAAAAGTTCATCGAAATTGGCAAATTTGGTTGTGCAACGTGTTACGACACATTCCGTGGCAAATTGCCACAAGTATTAAGAAAGCTCCACAATGGTCACTCGAGTCATGTAGGGAAAATCCCGGTGTCATTCAATAAATTATATGCAGTTAAAAAGAAAATCGAAGAAATTCGTGTGAAAATGCAAGTAGCTATCGAGGCGGAGCAATTTGAAGAAGCGGCAGCTTTACGTGATGAGGCGAATACACTAAAGCAACACCTTGCCAATGGAGGTGAAACGAGCGATGTCGATTGAAAAGTTCATGCGCAATGCGGTGACAGGCTGGATGACGGCTCATGGTGAGCATTCGGACATTGTGATGTCAACGCGGATTCGCTTAGCTCGCAATCTAACGGGTTATCATTTTCCAATTGCATTTAAAGAGGAAGATGCAATGGCTGTCGATAAGGCTGTTGCTGGCGTCCTGCTCGATTCGGATGAAAGTGAATACACCTATACGAAAATGGCGGATCTTCCAGCACTTGAGCGCCAAGTACTTGTTGAGAAGCATTTAATTAGCCCGCATTTGGCTAATCCAGATCGGCAAGGGGCAGTCATTCTATCGGAGGACGAAACAATTAGTGTCATGGTCAATGAGGAGGATCATATTCGCATCCAATGCATCTATCCGGGACTTCAGCTTGAGGATGCTTACAATCAGGCGAACCAAGTAGATGATCACTTGGAAAAAGAATTGCCATATGCGTTTGATGAGGATTTCGGCTATTTAACAAGCTGTCCATCAAATACAGGAACGGGGATGCGAGCGTCCGTCATGATGCATTTACCAGCGCTGACGATGACTAAGCAAATTGATCGTATTATTCCAGCTATTTCGAGGCTGGGTATGGTCGTCCGAGGGAGCTATGGTGAAGGTAGTGAGGCGCCTGGCAACGTTTATCAAGTCTCGAATCAGACGACACTTGGTAAAACGGAGCAGGAAATTCTTGTCGATTTGGGCAATATTACATCGCGTTTAATCGCCCATGAACGGAATTCACGTGAATTGCTACTAGCGAAATCGCGAATTGCATTGGAAAATAGAGTTTTCCGTTCGCTCGGTACAATTAGCTATGCCCGTTTATTGCCATCAGGTGAGGCGGCACGTTGTTTGTCGGATGTTCGATTAGGTATTGACATTGGCATTATTGAAGATATAGACATGTCCATTTTGAATGAACTACTCATTTTCATGCAAACAGGATTTTTACAACAATATGCTGATGTGGAATTATCTCAGGAAGAACGAGATATATTTAGAGCGAAACTATTTCGTGAACGACTCCATGCCGAGCGTATATTGGCTTCAGTAGAAAAAAGTAAGGAAGAGTGAGCAGGTACTTTGCTCATTTTATTTCATTTTAGTACAGTTAAGTCAAAGATGGTCAAAGTCGATTTTGAGAATAAAGGAGTTCTTGTATGTCCAGTGGAATACGTATAAAAGGATAGCTATTTTATTCTTTTGCTAGATGAGAACTTCGATTGATTATATAAAGAGAAGGAGAGGACTGAATATGATGTTTAATCGATTTACACAGCGCGCACAAAAAGTGTTGCAACTTGCCCAAGAAGAGGCGATTCGTATGAAACACGAATCCATCGGAACAGAACATATTTTACTTGGACTGATTCGTGAGGGCGGAGGCATTGCCGCAAAAGCGCTTGAAGCGATAGATGTTAGCTTTGAAACAATCGAACAAGGTGTGGAAAAACTTGTCGGTGCTGGGTCAAAGGATGTCGGTCCAATCGTCCATTATACGCCGAGGGCTAAAAAGGTCATTGAATTATCGGTAGATGAGTCACGTAAGCTAGGTCATTCCTATATTGGTACGGAGCATATTTTGCTTGCACTCATTCGCGAAGGTGAGGGGGTTGCGGCGCGCGTACTGAACAATGCAGGAGTCAGTTTGAACAAAGCGCGTCAACAAGTACTACAGCTGCTCGGTAGCAATGATAGCTCGGCGGGTAACCAAGGTGTGTCGAATTCAGCATCAACGCCAACATTGGATAGCTTGGCACGTGACTTAACAGAAATTGCACGTGAAGGCACGCTCGATCCGGTTATCGGACGCAGTAAAGAAATCACACGCGTGATTGAAGTGTTAGCGCGCCGTACAAAAAACAATCCTGTACTTATCGGAGAACCGGGTGTTGGGAAAACGGCTATCGCGGAAGGTCTGGCGCAACAAGTTGTGAATAATGAAGTGCCGGAAATTCTTCGTGATAAACGAGTGATGACACTGGACATGGGAACGGTAGTTGCTGGTACGAAATACCGCGGTGAATTTGAAGATCGCATGAAAAAAGTAATGGAAGAAATTCGACAAGCGGGCAATATTATATTGTTCATTGATGAGTTGCATACACTTATTGGTGCAGGTGGAGCAGAAGGAGCAATCGATGCTTCTAATATTTTGAAGCCTTCCCTAGCGCGCGGCGAATTGCAATGTATCGGTGCTACGACGCTTGACGAATACCGTAAATATATTGAAAAAGATGCCGCGCTCGAAAGACGGTTCCAGCCGATTCAAGTTGACGAACCAACTGTCGATGAGACCATCCAAATCATTTATGGTCTACGTGATCGCTATGAAGCACATCACCGCGTGAAAATTACGGATGAAGCAGTGATAGCAGCGGCGAAAATGTCGGATCGCTATATTTCTGACCGTTTTCTTCCGGATAAAGCGATTGATTTGATTGACGAGGCGGGCTCGAAAGTACGCCTTCGTTCTTATACAACACCACCGAATTTGAAGGAACTCGAATTGAAATTGGAAGCTATTCGTTCTGAAAAGAATGCCGCTGTTCAAAGTCAAGAATTCGAAAAAGCCGCTTCTTTCCGCGATAAGGAACAGAAGATGAAGGAAGAGCTTGAAACGACGAAAACGGCTTGGAAAGAAAAACAAGGTCAAACGGAGTCTGAAGTGACAGTTAACGAAATCGCAGAGGTTGTGGCGATGTGGACGGGGATTCCGGTTTCTAAAATTGCTGAAACAGAAACGGCCAAACTACTCAATATGGAAGAAGTATTACACGAACGTGTCATTGGTCAAGCGGAAGCAGTGACGGCTATTTCCCGGGCAATACGTCGAGCGCGTGCTGGATTGAAAGATCCGAAACGTCCGATTGGGTCGTTCATTTTTCTCGGACCTACCGGTGTCGGGAAAACGGAATTAGCAAGGGCGCTGGCGGAAGTAATGTTTGGTGACGAGGAAGCGATGATTCGTATTGACATGTCTGAGTACATGGAAAAGCACTCTACGTCACGCCTTGTTGGCTCGCCTCCGGGTTATGTTGGCTATGATGAAGGTGGACAGCTGACAGAAAAAGTGCGTCGTAAGCCTTACTCGGTTGTACTGCTCGATGAAATCGAAAAAGCGCATCCTGATGTCTTTAATATACTGCTACAAGTATTGGAAGATGGTCGCTTAACAGATTCCAAAGGACGCACAGTCGATTTCCGCAACACGGTTGTCATTATGACATCTAACGTAGGTGCACAAGCGTTAAAGAAAAATCGTTATGTCGGCTTTAATTTACAGGAGCCAGGACGCGATTATGAAGGTATGAAAGAAACGATGCTTGGTGAGCTGAAGAAAGCATTCCGACCGGAGTTCTTAAACCGTGTCGACGAAATGATTGTGTTCCACTCACTTGAGAAAGAGCATTTACGAGAAATTGTCACGCTGATGACTAATGAATTGACGAAGCGTCTTGGTGAACAAGATATTGAACTTGTGTTAACGGACGAGGCGAAATTGAAAATTGTTGATGTAGGATATGACCCTGAATACGGTGCACGTCCACTGCGTCGCGCTCTTCAGAAACATGTTGAGGATCGGTTGTCAGAGGAACTCCTAAAAGGGACTGTATTGACAGGTGGAAAAGTACTTGTCGGTGTGGAAGACGGGGAATTCATCGTCAAGACCGTTACCGATAAAAAGAAAAAGCAAGTCGCAGCAGAAAAATAATGAGTGAACTGGATAGTCCAACCATCGGAAGTGTTTTTCGACGGAATTGGACTGTCCTTTTCATCTTTATTGATGGAGGATTCTATGGCAAAAAGAAAAACGAAGTTTATGTGTAAGTCCTGTGGCTATGAATCGCCTAAATGGATGGGGCGTTGTCCGGGGTGTGGGGAATGGAATACGATGGATGAGGAAGTTGAGATTGTTCAAAAAGGTCCTCGAGGGGCTTTTCAACATACGGATAATGTCCGACAGAAGGCTATGCCAATCAGTGCAATTGAAACCGTAGAGGAGCCACGGATTGACACGGATTTAGAGGAGCTAAACCGGGTACTTGGTGGTGGAGTCGTCCCAGGCTCGCTTGTCCTAATTGGTGGAGATCCGGGAATTGGCAAGTCCACATTGTTGCTGCAAGTGTCATCCTTACTTGCTAATAAAGGTCAGCGAGTGCTTTATATTTCGGGTGAGGAGTCCATTCGTCAGACGAAGCTTCGTGCCGAACGACTTGGTGTAGCATCAGACGAACTTTATATTTATGCAGAAACAGATCTGAGCCAAATTCATGAAACAATCGCTAGCGTAGAGCCGCAGTTTGTTATTGTGGACTCTATTCAAACGGTTCATCACCCCGAAGTGACTTCGGCGCCGGGAAGTGTGTCGCAAGTACGGGAATGTACAGCGGAATTGATGCGTATTGCGAAGACAAAGAATATCGCTATCTTCCTTGTTGGGCATGTGACGAAGGATGGCCAAATTGCAGGGCCGAGATTGCTAGAGCATATGGTGGATACTGTCCTTTATTTTGAAGGAGAAAGACATCATACATACCGGATTTTACGTAGCGTGAAAAATAGGTTTGGCTCGACGAATGAGATTGCTATTTTTGAAATGCTGCAGGCTGGATTAAAGGAAGTACTAAATCCTTCTGAACTATTTTTACAGGAACGCTCGCAGGGAGGGGCAGGCTCGACGGTCGTTGCCTCGATGGAAGGAACACGCCCGATTCTTGTGGAAATTCAAGCGCTTGTTACACCATCGAGTTTCAATTACCCGAAACGAATGGCGACGGGGCTTGATCAAAATCGTGTGTCGCTGCTCATGGCGGTATTGGAGAAACGAATAGGGATGCTACTACAAGCACAGGATGCTTATATTAAAGTGGCTGGTGGTGTGAAGCTGGATGAGCCGGCTATTGACTTAGCTGTATTGATGAGTATTGTTTCAAGCTATAAAGATACAGCGGCTGGTTTGTCTGATTGTTTTATTGGCGAGGTTGGGTTGACGGGAGAAGTGCGTCGAGTTTCTCGTATTGAACAACGTGTGACAGAGGCGGCGAAGCTTGGCTTTGAGCGTGCCATTATTCCCGCGTCCAATCTAGGTGGCTGGGATTATCCGAAAGGGATTCAGGTAGTTGGCGTCGAAACGGTTAGTGATGCTTTAAAACTTGCCTTTTCGAACTAGAGGGAATGAAGGACTGTCTTAAAGGCAATTATGTGAACAGCGAAACTTCTATATGTGATACGGAGTCCTATCATATATAGAAGTTTCCGCATATTCAATGCTTATCAAGGCAGCATGTAGGGAAAACATGTATAATTATTAAAAAGGAGGTGGTTCATATGTTGAAAAGAGTCGTTCAATTTTCATTTCTGCTTATTGGTGGAACGCTAGGCGTATTGTTTTTACCGCATTTATTCACATTATTTTCTTTTACTTCAAATCCATTCGTCAACAATCCATACGTATCTGCCATTCTTGGAGCAGCGATTTTATTTGTGCTAAGTCTTTTTCTAACTGAACCAATCGTTAACTTTATCAAATGGATGGAAGAGCGTTTACTAAGAGCGCCGATTTTTGATCTACTATTTGGAACGATTGGTTTAATGGTTGGTTTGAGTTTGGCATTTCTCGCCAGTTTTGGTTTAAGTAGTATTCAAATTCCGATTATTACATCCGTTGCACCGATATTATTATCAATTCTTCTAGGCTATTTAGGTTTCCAGGTCGGTTTTAAAAAGCGTGAAGAGTTCATAACAGCTTTGCAATCTACAAAAAATAGTGGTTTAAAGAAGAGGGATGCGGAAGAGGCATCTACGAAAATAAATGGTAAGTTCAATAAAATATTGGACACAAGTGTTATTATAGATGGTCGAATTGCTGACATTTCAGCAACTGGTTTTCTTGAAGGTGTGCTCGTTGTGCCCCAGTTTGTTTTGACGGAATTACAACATATCGCGGATTCTTCCGATACGTTAAAACGAACAAAAGGTAGACGTGGTCTGGATGTTCTGAAGCGAATGCAAACGGATGATGGGCCAAATATACTCATTACGGATGAGGATTTTGCAGATGTGTCTGAAGTCGATTTGAAGCTTGTTCGCTTAGCAAAAAAAATGGGTGGTCTCGTTGTCACTAATGATTTTAATCTGAATAAGGTTGCAGATTTACATGGCGTATCCGTGTTAAATATTAACGACTTGGCAAATGCAGTAAAGCCAGTAGTTATTCCGGGTGAGGATATGCATGTGGTCGTTATTAAGGATGGGAAAGAGTATAATCAAGGAATTGCTTATCTAGATGATGGAACGATGATTGTCGTTGAAGAAGGGAAATTCCATATTGGCAATGCAATTGATGTGGTTGTGACGAGTGTGTTGCAAACATCAGCAGGCAGAATGATTTTTGCGAAACCGAAAAACGGTAAACCTGCAAGAGCCAATTAAGCATTGCGATAAGTATAAAAAGAAGAGGAAGATTGGTCGTGGAGTATACAGTCATGATGCCGGCAGCGGGAAGCGGACAGCGGATGGGTGCCGGCTACAATAAACTTTTTTTGAAATTAGAGGGTAAGCCGATTCTTGCGCATACACTTGGTGTCTTCGAAGGTGATTCGGCGTGTAAGGGTATTATTTTAGCGGTCAAACCGGATGAGCGCAGCGTTATCGAGTCTATGCTTGAGCAGTTTGCTATAACGAAAGTGACAGCGATGGTAGATGGTGGAGGCGAACGGCAAAATAGCGTCGCAGCCTGTATCCGAGCATACGATGGGGACGGTGTTGTCCTCGTTCATGATGCAGCAAGACCGTTCATCCGCCGCGCTGTTATTAATGAGCTGGTAAAGGTAGCAGCTGAGCACGGTGCAGCAATTGCAGGTGTTCGGGCGAAGGATACGATGAAATTTGCTTCAGCCGGTGTGGTGGAAGAAACGGTAGATCGGGACATGCTGTGGATTATCCAAACACCGCAGGCATTTCGCTATGCATTACTTCAGGAGGCTTCTACTAGGGCAGAGGTGGAAGGCTTTTTAGGCACGGATGAGTCGATGTTAGTTGAACGACTTGGTTATTCTGTGCGGATTGTGGAAAGTACGTATGATAATGTGAAGATGACGACGCAGGAAGATCTCGTTTTTGGCGAAATTTTATTGAAATCCAGCAGGATTTAAATAAAGCCTCCGGTGGATGTCACGCCGAGGCGTGATTGACTAAAATAGACAGTAGGTGGAGAAAATGATTCGAATTGGACAAGGATTTGATGTGCATGAATTTGGAGAAGGGCGCCCGCTCATTATTGGTGGAATTACGATTCCGTATGACCGAGGGCTGACAGGTCATTCTGACGCGGATGTACTTCTACACACAATTACCGATGCGGCACTTGGTGCGATTGGTGAGGGGGATATCGGGCGGCATTTCCCTGATACTGATGCGGCATTTAAGGATGCTGATTCTGCGGTGTTATTAGAAAAAATTTGGGCGCTTGTAGAAGGTAAAGGCTATAAGCTCGGCAATATTGACTGTACCATTATGGCGCAAAAGCCGAAAATGGCACCTTATATTGAAACGATTCGCGCTCGTGTAGCGCAATTGTTGAACGCTGATGTTACACAGGTGAACGTTAAGGCGACAACCACGGAGAAATTAGGCTTCGTAGGACGTGAAGAAGGGATCGCTTCGATGGCTACAATCCTACTTATCAAGTCATAACATCTTTAAAAGAACCTTAGCAAGTGGTAGAATGGCATGTAATCAAATCAGAACGGAGATGTACAAATTATGACAGCAGAAGTACGTGTACGCTATGCGCCAAGCCCGACTGGCCATTTACATATCGGAGGAGCGCGAACGGCGCTTTTTAACTATTTATTTGCACGCCACCACGGCGGAAAATTCATCGTACGGATTGAGGATACAGATACAGAACGTAATATCGAAGCCGGTGAGCTATCTCAGCTCGACAATTTGAAATGGCTAGGTATCGACTATGATGAGTCTGTCGATATCGGTGGTCCATACGGTCCTTATCGTCAAATGGAGCGTCTTGATATTTATACAAAGCACGCGCAAGAAATGCTCGAAGGCGGACAGGCTTACAAATGTTTCTGTACGACAGATGAGCTCGAGGCGGAGCGCGAGAAACAGAAAGCATCTGGTATCGCTGCCCCGATGTATGGCGGAACTTGTCGTCATTTGACAGCTGATGAAGTGGCAAAAAGAGAAGCTGGTGGCATTCCTCATACGATTCGTATGAGAGTTCCGGAAAATATTACGTACAAAGTGGAAGACCTTGTTCGTGGTACAGTAGCATTTGAATCGAAGGACATTGGTGACTGGGTACTTGTGAAAGCGAACGGTATTCCGACATATAACTTTGCGGTCGTCTTCGATGATCATTTCATGAAAATCTCCCACGTTTTCCGTGGTGAGGAGCATTTGACGAACACGCCGAAACAACTGATGATATTTGATGTCTTCGGATGGGAATATCCACGTTACGGACATATGACGTTGATTGTTAACGAAGATCGTAAAAAGCTTTCAAAACGTGATGAGTCCATTATTCAATTCATTTCACAATATAAAGAACTTGGTTATTTACCACATGCAATGTTTAACTTCTTCGCTTTACTTGGCTGGTCGCCAGGTGGGGAAGAGGAAATCTTCTCACACGATGAGTTGGTTAAGTTATTCGATGAAAGTCGTTTGTCGAAATCACCTTCTATGTTTGATAAACAGAAATTGACATGGATGAACAATCAATATATGAAACAGATGAGCCTAGATGAAGTTGTTGGCTTTGTATTGCCGCATCTACAAGCGGCGGGTCTGGTGAATAAAGAGATGACGGGCGAGGAAGCTGTGTGGGCACGTGATTTGATAGCTCTTTACCACGATCAACTGAGCTTTGGTGCCGAAATTGTCGAATTGTCAGCCCAGTTCTTCACGGAAGAACTTGAATACGATGAAGAATCCCGAGTTGTGCTAGCGGGTGAGCAGGTGCCTGAAGTCATGGCTTCATTCCAAGCCCAATTAGAAGCGCTTGAATCGTTTGATGCTGCATCTATCAAGGATGCTATCAAAGCCGTTCAGAAGGAAACTGGTCATAAAGGGAAAAACTTATTTATGCCAATTCGTGTTGTAACGACAGGTCAAATGCATGGCCCTGAATTGCAGTCTTCGATTGCGCTAATCGGTAAAGAGAAGTCAATTGCGCGAGTTGCGAAGTACGCAAAGTAATTGCATTGACTTTATAGCTCGTCAGCATGTAATATAAATAATTAAGTTGATTCAACAGAAGTCCCACACTTCTATAAGTGACGGGATGAATGCTAGACATGCATTTAATTCAGTGGAGGTTCAAACCTTGCTGAATCAAATTAAGCCTCCGGCGGATGTCACAGATTTTGAAGGGGTTAATTGCGAAAGCGCAATTCAAAATCTGGACGCAATTACGCTGAGGCGTAATTGATTAAGTTATGAGAAGAACAAACACAATCTAAAATAGACTGCTTTGATAAGGAGAAGTACATATTGCAAGCTCTTCAGAGAGGATCATCACCGGCTGTAAGTGATCCGTGCCGCTGCAATGTGGAAATGCACCTTTGAGTGCCGTGCCGAACGTGAGTAGGCCGGACGCATCGTCAGCGTTATGGACGTCAAGCGGGAAGGGAATGAATACCTTCCAAGCGGAGTGGAACCGCGCATTTAATGCGTCTCTGTCATTTTTGGCAGAGGCGTATTTTTTTATTTGGATTCAGCAGAAAGAACACCTGCTGAATCCAAATAAAGCCACCGGACGTAATCACTCTGAGGTGTGATTGATTGAAGCTATAACTAGATGATATAAGGAGGAGAAAATCGTGTTTCAACGGATGAAAGAAGACATTCGCTGCATATTCGATCAAGATCCAGCGGCGCGTAGTACATTTGAAGTTGTGCTGACGTATTCGGGTCTGCATGCTATTTGGTCCCACCGCGTTGCGCATGCTTTATATAAAAAGAAGTTATTGTTTTTAGCGCGAGTTGTGTCACAAATCAGCAGGTTTTTTACGGGGATTGAAATTCATCCAGGTGCAACGATTGGGCGACGGTTTTTCATCGACCATGGGATGGGTGTTGTTGTGGGGGAAACGTGTGAAATTGGTAATGACGTCACGATTTACCAAGGTGTGACGCTAGGTGGAACGGGTAAAGAGAAAGGGAAGCGGCATCCAACGCTTTGCGATAACGTGCTAGTTGCATCAGGTGCGAAAGTACTTGGTTCTATTACGATTGGCGAGAATAGCAAAGTGGGGGCGGGATCAGTTGTGCTCAAGGATGTCCCGGCTGATTCCACGGTCGTGGGTATTCCGGGGACAATCGTCATTTCGAATGGTGTTAAAGTAAAAAGTAAGTACGACCACCAAGAAATGCCGGACCCAGTAGCTGATAAATGTAGAATGCTTGAAGATGAGCTTGAACAGTTAAAAAAGCGATTTATTGAAATAGAGAAATTTGTTGAAAAGGAAGGGAACTTATTATGACTATTCAAATTTATAATACATTAACACGAAAGAAAGAGCCTTTCATCCCGATGGAGGAAGGGAAAGTGAAGATGTATGTATGTGGACCAACTGTCTACAACTATATCCATATCGGTAATGCCCGTCCTGTGATTGTTTTTGACACGGTTCGACGCTATCTTGAATATCGCGGTTTTGATGTATCATATGTCTCGAATTTTACAGATGTTGACGATAAAATTATTAAAGCTGCCAATGAGTTAGGGGAAGAAGTGGGTGAGCTAACAGATCGGTTTATTAACGCCTATTTTGAAGATGTTGGGGCACTTGGTTGTGGTAAGGCTGATGTCCACCCGCGTGTGACAGATCACATCGAAGACATTGTTGATTTTGTTAAAGTGCTGATTGATAAAGGATTTGCTTACGAATCACAAGGAGATGTCTACTATCGTACGCAGAAATTTGTAGGATACGGCAAGCTATCCCAACAATCGACAGATGAGTTGAAGATTGGTGCACGTATTGAGGAAGGCGTTAAAAAAGAAAACTCTCTTGATTTTGCGTTGTGGAAAGCAGCGAAGGAAGGCGAAATTTCATGGGAAAGTCCATGGGGTGCTGGGCGTCCGGGTTGGCATATCGAATGTTCGGTGATGGCGCGTGAGCATCTGGGCGATACGATTGATATCCATGCAGGTGGGCAAGACTTGACGTTCCCGCACCATGAAAATGAAATTGCGCAATCAGAAGCGATGACAGGTAAGCCGTTTGCGCGTTACTGGATGCATAATGGATATATTAATATTGATAATGAAAAAATGTCGAAATCACTAGGTAACTTTGTGCTCGTCAACGATATTCGTAAACAGATTGATCCGCAAGTATTGCGTTTCTTTATATTATCTGTTCATTACAGACATCCGGTCAATTTCTCGCAGCATCTTGTTGAAGGAGCCGCGAACGGTTTAGAGCGTATTCGTACAGCGTACAATAATTTGGAACATCGACTTGCGACTTCTGCTGACCTTGGTGATCAGAAAGATATCTGGCTACACAAAGTGGATGAAATCAAACGAACATTCGAACTAGCGATGGATGATGACTTTAATACAGCTAACGCAGTTGCGTCGATTTTCGAACTTGTGAAGTTAGCTAACGTCTATTTATTAGAGAAGAATACGCAGGCGGATGTACTGCAGCATTTCATCCAGACATTTGACGGCTTGTTATCTGTTCTTGGGCTACCATTTGCTAGCCGGGCTGAGCTGTTGGACGAAGACATTGAAATGCTCATAGAAGAACGATTAGAGGCGCGCCGCAACCGAGACTTCAATCGTTCAGATGAAATCCGAGATGAGTTGAAGGCGAAGGGAATCCTTTTAGAAGATACAGCGCAGGGTACGCGCTGGAAGAGGGACTGAACGGGATGTACAACTTACGTGATATAGATGTTAAACAATTAAATGCCCTAGCACTTGCGTATATGGGGGATGCGGTGTATGAACAAGCGGTTCGCGAGCATCTCCTACGCTCAGGGCGTGTGAAACCAAATGTGTTACATAAAGAAGCAACGAGCTATGTGTCTGCAAAATCACAGGCGGCGGTTGTGAAAATGATGCAACAATCCGGATTTATGACAGAGGAAGAGGAAGCGGTCATGAGACGGGGGCGTAACGCCAAGTCCGGTTCAGTGCCTAAAAATACTGATGTCGTGACGTATAATTACAGCTCGGGATTTGAAGCAGTCATTGGCTGGCTCTATTTATTAGGTAGAACTGAGCGGGTAGCGGAATTTATAGATGAAACCATTACGTTTATTGAAAAAATGAAGGAGGAGGCGAAATTATGACGGAAATGGAAGCAGAATTGATTGGTGGGAAAAACCCGATTGTCGAAGCATTACGCTCGGGTAGAGAATTGAACAAAATTTGGATTGCTGAGGGACTTAATAAAAAAAGTATTGGGGAAATTCTGTCGCTGGCAAAAGAGGCGGGGGTTATCGTTCAAGCTGTGCCGAAGCAAAAATTGGACGGCATGTTAGATATGAACCACCAGGGGATTATCGCGTCGGTTGCGGCTTATGAATACGCAGAGCTCGAAGATCTTTTCGAAGTTGCAAAAGAGCGCGGAGAAGACCCGTTCTTTATTATCCTTGATGAACTTGAAGACCCTCATAACTTAGGGTCTATCCTACGGACAGCGGATGCGTCAGGTGCACATGGGATTATTATCCCGAAGCGTCGTTCGGTTGGTTTAACAGGAGTTGTGGCGAAGGCGTCAACGGGTGCGATTGAACATATCCCTGTCGTTCGTGTGAATAATCTTTCGCAGACAGTAGAAGAATTGAAAAAGCGTGGTGTTTGGATTGCAGGGACGGATGCAGCTAAATCGGTTGATTACAGGTTGATGGATGCAACTTTACCACTTGCGATTATTATTGGCAGTGAAGGTAAAGGGATGTCGCGTATATTGAAGGAGAAATGTGACTTCCTTTATCATTTGCCGATGGTAGGGCATGTGACGTCATTGAACGCATCTGTTGCAGCCTCGCTCTTGATGTATGAAGTGTTACGCAAACGCCAACCGCATCAGTCTGGAAGATGAAAAAGGATGTACTTCTTGTTGATGGCTATAATGTCATCGGTGCATGGCAGGAGCTGCGTAAGCTGAAGGAAAAACGGTTGGCGGATGCTCGTGATCGCCTCATCGAGAGAATGGCAGAATACAAGGCACATACAGGATGGCGTGTCATTATCGTTTTTGACGCGCATCTTGTCCCTGGTGTGGAAAAAAAGAAGCGGCATCACGATGTAGAGGTTGTGTTCACGAGGAAAAAGGAGACTGCTGACGAGAGGATCGAAAAGCTGGTTTCTGAATTAGGTGGGCGGCGTATACAAATTCATGTAGCGACATCCGATTTAACGGAGCAGTGGGTTATTTTTGCGCAAGGAGCACTTCGTAAATCATCCAGAGAATTAGAAATTGAAATGGATGAAATCGATAAAATAATTACGGGGAAAGTGAAGGAATTCCAAGAGCAAAGGCCTATTTCGAAGATCCCTTTAACAGATGAAGTTGCAGAAATATTTGAAAAGTGGCGACGAGGAAAACAGTGAACGGTTGACGCAAAAAAAAACTATACGGTATACTTGTAGAATAATAGTGATAGCGAACCGGGGTGATCCAGTTGGTGGAGAGAACATACGTTGAAGGTGGCATATCGGATTTCACAGGGTTATCAGACGGAGAAATCATTGCAATCATCCACGAGGGGAACACGGATGCACTCGATTTTCTTATTACAAAGTACCAATCATTTGTTAGATTGAAAGCGCGCTCATATTTTCTGATTGGTGGAGACCGGGAAGATATCATTCAGGAAGGTATGATTGGTCTATACAAAGCGATTCGGGATTTTAAAGAGGATCGATTAAGTTCATTCAAGGCGTTTGCGGAACTGTGCATCACGCGGCAAATCATTACAGCTATTAAAACAGCGACGAGGCAAAAGCATATTCCGCTCAATACATCGGTATCATTAGACAAGCCGGTATTTGACGAGGAATCAGACCGTACCTTGTTAGATGTGATTGCAGGACCGATTTTGGATGACCCTGAAGGGCTTATGATTCACAAGGAAGACTTTATTCAAATGGAAGAAGAGATGAATAAAGTATTGAGTGGCCTTGAGAAGCAGGTGCTAGCCCTTTATTTGGATGGGCAATCTTATCAGGAGATTTCGGAAGAGCTAAACAGGCAAGTGAAGTCTGTTGATAATGCGCTTCAGCGGATTAAACGTAAGCTTGAGCGCTATATGCAAGTCGATGCAGTGCGTTAGGACGGATTCACATCGTATTGACACCATTAAAATTAGATGGTACTCTTTAGCAAGACTATGAGTCGTATAGGGTGAGGAAATGTCTAAAAAAGTTATTTTAAGTTGCGATATATGCGGATCTCGAAATTATTCCGTGCCGACACAGAGCAATAAGTCTACAGAACGACTGTCGCTCAAGAAGTTTTGCAGTCATTGCAATGAACATACAATGCATAAGCAAACGGCATGAAGTAAGCAGGTTTGCCAGCAGCATCATATTTGTATTCGGGGGTTTACGGTAAAATGAGCAAGTTAATCGGTTTTTTAAAAGACGTCGTCTCGGAAATGAGAAAAGTCAGCTGGCCGAAACGTAAAGAATTGACACGCTATACAATCGTTGTACTTTCAACAGTTGTTTTTATGGCAGTGTACTTTGGACTCATCGACCTTGGCATTTCGCGAGTAATGGAATGGTATCTTGCGTTATAAGAGGCGTAATTGATTAAAGCAGCATGAATAACATTTTGAAAAATATCCCGTCTGACAGTATGAACGGGTTTTTTCAATTGTCTAAACATAAGGGTCTAAACAGATGATTTACGCTTGAGGGAAAAAGGTTGTGGGTCATACATTTGTTGTCGTGGGACATAGCGAATGTAGACTACAAACCTTAATTATGTGCGAAAAGGAGGGACGGACGAACAGTCCTAGTTATTATGGATATGGAGAAAAATTGGTATGTAGTTCATACGTATTCCGGTTATGAAAATAAGGTGAAAGCCAATCTGGAAAAACGTGTAGAAACGATGGGTATGCAAGATAAAATTTTCCGCGTCGTCATTCCTGAAGAGGAAGAAACAGATTTCAAAGACGGCAAGAAAAGGGTAATGATGAAAAAAACATTCCCGGGTTACGTTTTGGTAGAGATTATCATGACGGATGATTCGTGGTATGTTGTGCGCAACACGCCTGGTGTTACGGGCTTTATCGGTTCGTCAGGTGGTGGGGCTAAGCCGACGCCGTTACTTCCAGAAGAGGTCACGTTCATCCTTAAACAGATGGGTGTGAAAGAAGGTAAGATAGAAGTCGATTATGTCATTGGTGAAATGGTGCAAGTGCTTGAAGGGCCATTCGCGCACTTCCAAGGTAAAGTGGAAGAGATTGACGGAGATAAAGGGAAAGTTAAGGTGACTGTCGATATGTTCGGCAGAGAAACTAAAATGGAATTGGACTTTGAACAAGTTGAAAAACTATAATCAAAAGTCGCTTGCGTATACCGTGTAATTATGGTATCATTTCAAAGGTCAGACTATGACTAAGTAATCTGAACGGATTAACCAAAATCTACCGACGTAAGTTGGCAGGCACATATTGAGTGGGAGGGGCAACCCTATTACCACATTACGGACTTAAGGAGGTATGTCTCGTGGCTAAAAAAGTTATTAAAGTTGTTAAATTACAAATTCCTGCTGGAAAAGCGAACCCGGCTCCCCCAGTTGGACCGGCGTTAGGTCAAGCAGGTGTGAACATCATGGGATTCTGTAAAGAATTCAACGCGCGTACAGCTGATCAAGCAGGTCTAATTATTCCTGTTGTGATTTCTGTATTCGAAGACCGTTCATTCACTTTCATTACAAAAACTCCACCGGCAGCAGTATTGCTGAAGGTTGCAGCTAATCTTCAAAAAGGTTCAGGCGAGCCGAACAAAAAGAAAGTTGCTACTGTAAAACGTGATAAAGTTCGCGAAATTGCAGAAACAAAGATGCAGGATTTAAACGCAGCATCAGTTGAAGCAGCGATGGCAATGGTTGAAGGTACTGCACGCAGCATGGGTATCACGATCGAAGACTGATCTTGATCACATGATGTGATGTTTTTTGTAGTGGGGTTGCTTGTTCTCAAGAACACGCAACCCTTATTCGTGGGAGGTTTAATCCGTTAAAACCACAATCGAGGAGGAAATTTTAAATGGCTAAAAGAGGTAAGAAATTCACAGAAGCTGCAAAGCTCGTAGAACAATTAAAAGCTTATGACGTGAACGAGGCGATTGAACTTGCGAAAAAAACAAGTACAGTTAACTTTGACGCGACAATAGAGGTTGCATTCCGTCTTGGAATTGACACTCGTAAGAACGACCAGCAAATCCGTGGGGCAGTAGTGCTTCCGAATGGTACTGGTAAAACTCAACGTGTTCTTGTTTTCGCAAAAGGCGAAAAACTTAAAGAGGCTGAAGCTGCTGGTGCAGACTACGCTGGAGACGCAGAGTATATTGCTAAAATCCAACAAGGTTGGTTTGATTTTGACGTAATCGTTGCAACTCCTGACATGATGGGTGAAGTAGGTAAAATTGGTCGTGTTCTTGGACCAAAAGGACTTATGCCGAACCCGAAAACAGGTACAGTAACATTTGATGTTACAAAAGCTATCGAAGAAATCAAGGCGGGTAAAGTTGAATACCGTGCAGACAAAGCTGGAATTATCCACGCGCCAATCGGTAAAGTTTCATTTGACAATGAGAAGCTTGTTGAAAACTTCGTAACTGTCTTTGAAACAGTTCAAAAAGCAAAACCTGCATCAGCAAAAGGCACATACATGAAGTCTGTTAACGTGACTTCTACAATGGGACCTGCTGTTAAAATTGATCCTTCAAGTGTAGTTATTAAAAACTAATATTGACAAACAGATAGTCCTCTGGTAAGATGACTTTTGTTGTGAATATAACCATTTGTACCGTAGACAGTAGGTGCGGCTTGCCGCTTAAAAATCCTGCCGAGGACAAGGCGCTCTTTTATTTAAAAGATGACGACTTTTCTGCCCTCGTGTCTACATCATGTAGGCACGAGGGCTTTTTCATATCGGTATAAGTGACCCCAAATTTTTAGGAGGTGTCCAGATGAGCAAGATACTAGAAGCTAAACAAGCAGTGGTTAGTGAGATTTCTGATAAGTTGAAAGCGGCAGCGTCAGTTGTTGTAGTTGACTATCGTGGTCTTGATGTTAGCCAAGTTACAGAACTTCGTAAACAACTTCGTGAAGCAGGTATTGACTTTAAAGTTTACAAAAACTCAATGTCACGCCGTGCAGCTGAAGCTGTTGGACTTGAAGGGTTGAACGAAAGCCTTACAGGACCGAACGCAATTGCATTCTCAAACGAAGACGTTGTTGCTCCTGCAAAAATCCTTAACGATTTTGCAAAGAAAAACGACAAGCTAGAAATCAAAGCTGGTGTCATTGAAGGTGTGGTTGCATCAGAAGCAGACGTTAAAGCGTTGGCGGAACTTCCATCACGCGAAGGTCTACTTTCTATGCTTCTCAGCGTACTCCAAGCTCCAATGCGCAACTTTGCGCTTGCAACGAAAGCAGTTGCAGACCAAAAAGAAGAACAAGGCGCTTAATCAAGCAGCCTGAAAAACAACTTGCGAGCTAAAGCTTGACAAGAAAAAACTTGCGGGTCCGACCCGACAAAAAACAACTATTAGGAGGAACATATAATGACTAACGCACAAATCCTTGAAGCAATCAAAGAAATGACAGTTCTTGAACTAAACGACCTTGTAAAAGCAATCGAAGAAGAGTTCGGCGTAACAGCTGCAGCTCCAGTTGCAATGGCTGGTGGAGCTGGCGGTGGAGACTCTGCTGCTGAACAAACTGAATTCGACGTAATTCTTACATCTGCTGGAGACCAAAAAATCAAAGTTATCAAAGCTGTTCGCGAAATCACTGGCCTAGGCTTGAAAGAAGCGAAAGAAGTAGTTGATAATGCACCAAAAGCAATCAAAGAAGGCGCTTCTAAAGAAGAAGCAGAAGAAATGAAAGCTAAACTTGAAGAAGTTGGCGCAGCAATCGAACTTAAATAATCTTCTGAATAAATGAAGGGAAGCTCGTCGAATACGGACGGGCTTTTCTTCGTTTTTTTATCTGTGGCTAAGGTGAGATTGACTATCCGAGGGGAGGACTAACATGTCTGAACATTATTACTCGAGAGATCCAAAGGTGAAAAGTGATCCGAAAGAGTGGTCTGCGGTATTACGTGGAAAAACACTGAGATTCAAGACGGACGCTGGAGTATTTAGTAAAGGTGAAGTGGATTTTGGTTCGCGGCTCCTTGCTGAGGCTTTTGTTTTGCCGGAATCGGAAGGGGCTATTTTAGACGTTGGTTGTGGCTATGGCCCAATCGGTTTGTCGGTTGCCGCATCTTTTCCGGAACGGAGCATTCATATGGTTGATGTGAATGAACGAGCGCTCTCTCTTGCTGCGCATAATGCAGGGCAAAATGCCGTTGAGAATGTGGAAATTTATCCAAGCGATGCGTTGTCTGGAGTTACAACAAATGGATTTGCTGCAATTTTGACGAATCCGCCAATCCGTGCAGGAAAAGAGACGGTATTCAATTTTTATGAGGGTGCATTTTTGAAGCTTGTGGCTGGTGGAGAGCTATGGGTAGTTATCCAGAAGAAGCAAGGGGCGCCTTCGACGATTAGCCGTTTGGAAGAGCTTTTTGGTAACGACGTCGAGACGGTTGTGAAAAAACGGGGTTATTATATATTAAGAGTTGTAAAGTCTTGACTTGAGAGTATTGATATGATAATGTTGTAAAATGCATAAATTATTATAATGCGTTCGTATGCCCATTTTGTATGAGTGATGGAAAAGATAGGCATACTAGCGATGTATAAAAGATTGTCAAACCGAAAATGAGCTCTTACCGGAACTCGTTTTCTTTTTGTTTTTTTCGATATCATACACTATTTTTGTGGTTTCGCAAAGGACTAATATTGTTTTATGAGGGGTGAAAGAGTTGACAGGTCATTTAGTTCAGTATGGTCAACACCGTCAGCGTAGAAGTTTCGCACGGATCAGCGAAGTGCTGGATCTGCCGAATCTGATTGAAATCCAGACGGCATCTTATGAGTGGTTCATGGAAGAGGGACTACGAGAAATGTTCCGCGATATTTCCCCGATTCAAGATTTTACGGGAAATCTTTCGTTGGAATTTATTGATTATCAGTTGGGTGATCCTAAATATCCCGTTGATGAATCAAAAGAGCGTGACGTTACATTTGCAGCGCCGTTGCGTGTGAAAGTCCGCTTGCATAACAAAGAAACAGAAGAAGTAAAAGAGCAAGACGTCTTTATGGGCGATTTTCCGCTTATGACGGAAAATGGAACCTTTGTTATTAACGGTGCGGAGAGGGTAATTGTATCTCAGCTTGTCCGCTCACCAAGCGTTTATTACAGTGATAAAACAGATAAGAATGGTAAACGTGGCTTTGGTGCAACTGTTATTCCAAATCGTGGTGCTTGGTTGGAATATGAAACAGATGCAAAAGATGTCGTCCATGTCCGCATTGACCGTACCCGCAAGTTGCCAATTACAGTACTTCTTCGTGCACTTGGATTCTCATCCGATCAGGAAATCATTGAGCTAATCGGTGATAACGAGTACTTGCGCAACACGCTTGAAAAGGACAATACGGAAACATCTGAAAAAGCATTACTTGAAATTTATGAACGTCTCCGTCCAGGAGAACCACCAACACTTGATAGTGCAAAAAACCTTTTGTTCTCTCGTTTCTTCGATGCAAAAAGGTATGACCTGGCAAATGTTGGACGTTATAAAATGAATAAGAAATTGCATGCGCAAAACCGTTTGTTCAATCAAACTGTTGCGGAAACGCTAGTTGATCCTGAAACAGGTGAAATTTTACTGGAAAAGGACCAGCTTATAGATCGTCGTGCGTTAGATCGCCTTCTTCCGCATTTAGAAAAAGGGATCGGTTTTGAAGAAATTACGCACGCGAGTGGAGTGCTGGATGAAAAGATTACTATCCAGTCAATTAAAATATATTCTCCGAAAAGTGAAGAGAAACAAGTTATTAACGTTATTTCCAATGCTTATGTAGATGAGTCTATCAAGCATGTGACACCTGCGGACATCGTTGCATCTATCAGTTATTTCTTTAACCTTCTTCACGGTGTCGGCAATACGGATGATATCGATCACCTTGGTAATCGCCGTCTTCGCTCGGTTGGAGAGCTTCTACAAAATCAGTTCCGTATCGGGTTATCTCGAATGGAGCGTGTCGTAAAAGAGCGTATGTCCATTAATGACACACAATCAATCGTCCCGCAACAACTGATTAATATTCGTCCGGTTATTGCCTCAATAAAAGAGTTTTTCGGTAGTTCTCAGCTTTCTCAGTTCATGGATCAGACGAATCCGCTTGCGGAACTGACTCATAAACGTAGGCTATCTGCGCTTGGGCCCGGTGGATTAACACGTGAACGTGCCGGAATGGAAGTACGTGACGTTCACTACTCTCATTATGGTCGTATGTGTCCGATTGAAACACCAGAGGGACCGAACATCGGACTGATTAACTCGTTGTCAACATTTGCGAAAGTGAATAAGTTTGGCTTCATTGAAACACCGTACCGAAAAGTAGATCCTACAACGGGGCGTGTAACCGCTCAAATTGATTATCTGACTGCTGATGTGGAAGATAACTACGTTGTAGCACAAGCAAATGCAATTCTTGCAGAGGACGGTTCTTTCGTCAATGAAGGAGTCGTAGGTCGTTTCCAAGGGGACAACACGGTATTCAAGCGTGAACAGATTGACTATATGGACGTTTCTCCTAAGCAGGTTGTTTCTGCAGCAACGGCGTGTATCCCATTCTTAGAGAATGATGACTCTAACCGTGCGCTTATGGGGGCGAACATGCAACGTCAAGCAGTTCCTTTGCTCAATCCTGAAGCTCCTTTTGTTGGAACGGGTATGGAGCACGTGTCTGCACGTGACTCAGGCGCTGCGGTTCTTGCGAAATACGACGGAATTGTAGAACATGTTGAAGCGAAAGAAATTCGTGTTCGCCGCATTGAAACAGTGGATGGCAAAGAAGTGAAGGGTGATCTTACGATTTATCGTTTGGAGAACTTCATCCGCTCAAACCAAGGAACATGTTATAACCAGCGTCCAATTACAAGTGTAGGAGATCGTGTTAAGCCGCTTGATATTTTGGCAGACGGTCCTTCTATGGAGCAAGGGGAACTGGCTCTTGGCCGTAACGTTCTCACTGCGTTCATGACTTGGGACGGTTTCAACTATGAAGATGCTATCATTATGAGTGAGCGTCTTGTGAAGGATGACGTATTCACTTCGGTTCATATTGAAGAATACGAATCTGAAGCACGAGATACAAAACTTGGACCTGAAGAAATTACGCGTGATATTCCAAACGTTGGTGAAGATGCACTTCGCAATCTTGATGACCGTGGAATCATTCGTGTAGGTGCTGAAGTTCGTGATGGCGACATTCTTGTTGGTAAAGTGACTCCGAAGGGTGTTACAGAGCTGACGGCTGAAGAAAGACTGCTACATGCAATCTTTGGTGAAAAAGCGCGTGAAGTTCGCGATACATCTCTGCGCGTACCACATGGTGCTGGTGGGATTGTTCTTGACGTGAAAGTGTTTAATCGTGAAGACGGTGACGAATTGCCGCCGGGTGTTAACCAACTAGTTCGTGCTTATATCGTCCAGAAACGTAAAATTTCTGTTGGGGATAAAATGGCCGGACGTCACGGAAACAAAGGGGTAATTTCTCGTATCTTGCCTGAATCGGATATGCCTTACTTACCGGATGGCACACCGATTGATGTCATGCTTAACCCGCTGGGTGTACCATCACGTATGAACATCGGACAAGTTTTGGAAATGCACCTTGGTATGGCTTCCCGCAGCCTTGGTATTCACATGGCTTCTCCTGTATTTGATGGAGCCAATGAAGAAGATGTGTGGGAAACGATGGAAGAGGCTGGAATGGACCGTGACGGAAAAACAATCCTGTATGATGGTCGTTCTGGTGAAGCCTTCGACAACCGTGTATCTGTTGGTGTCATGTACTTGATTAAACTGGCGCATATGGTTGACGATAAGCTTCATGCCCGTTCAACAGGACCATACTCACTTGTTACGCAACAACCGCTGGGTGGTAAAGCTCAGTTTGGTGGCCAGCGTTTCGGGGAGATGGAAGTGTGGGCACTCGAGGCATATGGTGCAGCTTATACGCTTCAAGAAATTCTAACTGTGAAATCCGATGACGTCGTAGGACGCGTGAAAACGTATGAAGCGATTGTCAAAGGTGAAAGCGTTCCTCAACCAGGTGTTCCAGAATCGTTCAAGGTTCTTATTAAGGAACTTCAAAGCCTTGGGTTGGACGTGAAGATGTTGTCACTCGATTTAGAAGAAATTGAGTTACGCGATCTTGATGACGATGATGATATGCAACCAACAGACGCTTTGAATCTAATAAAAGAGGATCAGCCTGTCTGATTTGCCTAGTGATGATATAACTGATTGTTAAGGGGGATAATGTTTCCCCCTTAAGTATGTTTGATTAAAAGTGTGCGCTTGCTCGGAAAAGCCAAAAGCAGCGATAAGACTAAAGGGAGGTAGGCTCCTTGATAGATGTAAACAATTTTGAGTATATGAAAATCGGCCTAGCTTCACCAGATAAGATTCGTTCATGGTCCTATGGAGAAGTAAAAAAGCCAGAAACAATCAACTACCGTACGTTAAAACCTGAAAAAGATGGTCTATTTTGTGAACGTATTTTCGGACCTACAAAAGATTGGGAATGTCATTGCGGGAAGTATAAACGTGTACGCTACAAAGGCGTCGTTTGTGACCGTTGTGGAGTAGAAGTAACTCGTCAAAAAGTACGCCGTGAACGTATGGGGCATATTGAACTTGCAGCTCCTGTTACACATATTTGGTATTTCAAAGGGATTCCAAGCCGTATGGGACTTATCCTTGATATGACACCACGTGCTTTGGAAGAAATCATCTACTTCGCATCTTATGTTGTTGTAGACCCGGCAGATACACCACTTGAAAGAAAGCAATTGCTTTCTGAACGGGAATATCGTATTTACCGTGAAAAGTATGGCACTAAATTCCAAGCACTTATGGGTGCAGAAGCGATTGAGCGTCTGTTAATGGCGATTGATCTCGATAAAGAAATGGAATTCTTGAAAGAAGAATTGAAAACTGTTCAAGGGCAACGCCGTACGCGTGCGATCAGACGACTTGAAGTTGTTGAATCGTTCCGTAACTCAGGTAACAAACCTGAATGGATGGTCCTTGAAGTACTGCCGGTTATTCCGCCAGAACTACGCCCGATGGTACAACTTGATGGCGGACGTTTTGCTACTTCTGACTTGAATGATCTATACCGTAGGGTTATTAACCGGAACAACAGATTGAAACGTTTACTTGACCTTGGAGCTCCAGGGATTATCGTTCAAAACGAGAAGCGGATGCTGCAAGAAGCAGTCGATGCGCTCGTGGATAATGGTCGTCGTGGTCGTCCAGTTACAGGACCAGGTAACCGTCCGTTAAAATCACTATCTCATATGTTGAAAGGTAAGCAAGGGCGATTCCGTCAAAACTTACTTGGAAAACGTGTTGACTATTCTGGTCGTTCCGTTATCGTTGTTGGACCTAACTTGAAAATGTATCAGTGTGGTCTGCCGAAAGAAATGGCGATTGAATTATTTAAACCGTTTGTGATGAAAGAACTTGTTGAACGAGGACTTGCACACAACATTAAGAGTGCTAAACGTAAAATCGAACGCCTTCATTCGGAAGTATGGGACGTTCTTGAAGATGTCATTAAAGAGCATCCGGTCCTTCTGAACCGGGCACCAACACTTCACCGTCTTGGTATTCAAGCGTTTGAGCCGATTCTTGTAGAAGGGCGTGCAATCACACTGCATCCACTCGTCTGTACAGCTTATAACGCTGACTTCGATGGTGACCAGATGGCTGTTCACGTTCCTTTATCAGCAGAAGCACAAGCAGAAGCACGTTTACTCATGCTAGCTGCACAAAACATTTTGAACCCGAAAGACGGTAAACCAGTCGTTACGCCATCCCAGGATATGGTTTTAGGAAACTACTACCTGACATTGGAGCGTAAAGGTGCAACCGGTGAAGGAACTGTATTCCATAATGCGGACGAAGCACTTATCGCTTATCATAATGGTCACGTGCATCTTCACTCACGGATCGCTATTCAAGCAGGTTCGTTGAATAACCCGACATTTACGGAAGAACAAAATAGCCAATTGTTATTAACGACGGTTGGGAAAGTAATTTTTAACGAAATTTTACCGGAATCGTTCCCGTATATTAACGAACCAACTGATTCCAACTTGGAAGTTGAAACGCCTGCTCATTATTTCGTTCCAGGAACTGTAGATGTGAAAAAACATTTCGCGGAAATGGAACTTGTGGAGCCGTTCAAGAAGAAAATCCTTGGGAATATCATCGCGGAAATTTTCAAACGTTTCCACATTACAGAAACGTCAAGAATGCTTGACCGCATGAAAAACCTAGGATTCAAATATTCAACGCGTGCAGGAATCACAATCGGTATCTCGGATATCGTTGTTTTACCTAACAAAGGCGATATTTTGCAAGAGGCGCAAGATAAAGTTGATAAAGTGATGCAACAGTTCCGCCGTGGTTTGATTACAGAAGAAGAGCGATATGATCGCGTTATTTCTTACTGGAGTCATGCGAAGGATGTCATCCAAGCGAAACTGATGGATTCTCTTGATCACTCGAACCCGATTTACATGATGAGTGACTCAGGGGCACGGGGTAACGCATCTAACTTCACGCAGCTTGCGGGTATGCGTGGTCTGATGGCCAACCCGGCTGGTCGTATCATTGAACTTCCAATCAAATCTTCATTCCGTGAAGGACTGACAGTACTTGAGTACTTCATCTCTACACACGGTGCGCGTAAAGGACTTGCGGATACAGCCCTTAAAACAGCTGACTCAGGTTACTTAACACGCCGACTCGTCGACGTTGCGCAGGATGTTATCGTTCGTGAAGATGACTGTGGAACAGACCGTGGTCTGGAAATCAGTGCATTGATGGAAGGTACGGAATTGATTGAAGGTCTGGATGAGCGTATTGAAGGTCGTCACACGAAGAAGACAATTTATCATCCTGAAACTGGCAAGTTAATTCTTGAAAGAGACGGACTTATTACGGCGGATGCTGCGCGCAACATTCTTGATGCGGGTATTGAAACTGTGACAATTCGTTCAGCATTTACATGTAATACGAAGCATGGTGTTTGTAAGAAATGTTACGGCATTAACTTGGCTACTGGCGAAACGGTTGAGGTTGGTGAAGCGGTTGGTATTATCGCTGCACAATCTATCGGTGAGCCAGGTACACAGCTTACAATGCGTACATTCCATACAGGTGGAGTTGCAGGGGATGACATTACACAAGGTCTTCCTCGTATCCAAGAGATCTTCGAATCGCGGAATCCGAAAGGGCAAGCGGTTATCTCAGAAATCAAAGGTAGCATCATTGAAATTGATGAAATCCGCGAAGGTCAGAAGGAAATTACTATTCAAGGTGAAGTGGAAACGCGTAAGTATCTTGCGCCGTACAATGCTCGCCTGAAAGTTCAAGTTGGCGATACGATTGACCGAGGCGATGTTATTACAGAAGGTTCTATCGATCCGAAGGAACTGATTGTTGTAAAAGATGTAGCCACTGTTCAAAATTACCTCTTGAAAGAAGTTCAAAAAGTATACCGTATGCAAGGTGTTGAAATCGGTGATAAACACGTAGAAGTAATGGTTCGCCAAATGCTTCGTAAAGTGCGCATCATCGAAGCAGGAGACACGGATCTATTGCCGGGCTCATTGTTAGACATCCATCAATTTGCAGATGCGAATGCAGTCGTGCTGAAAGCTGGAAAAGTTCCAGCGACATGTCGTCCTGTCATTCTCGGTATTACAAAAGCGTCACTTGAAACAGAATCCTTCTTGTCTGCAGCGTCATTCCAAGAAACAACTCGTGTCTTGACAGATGCAGCAATCAAAGGGAAAACTGACGAACTACTTGGTTTGAAGGAAAACGTTATTATCGGGAAACTTGTACCAGCTGGAACGGGAATGCAACGTTACCGTCACATCGTTATGGAGCAAGGTGGAGAGAAAACTTCAGCTAAGAAGGTTACAGCTGAATAATTCGATACTAAAACGGGGGATTTAAATCCCCCCGTTTTATCCTTTATGTGTTGACAATTTTCTTTGCAGGTGATAATATACAAAAGGTTGATAGTTGAATGTCTGTACTTTGGAGGATATGGAAATGTCTTATGAAAAAGTCGAGCGGGCAAAGAAGACAATCATCGGTACAAAGCAGACAGTGAAAGCGATCCGTGCAGGGGTAGTGACTGCCGTCATTATCGCGCAAGATGCTGAAGAACGGGTTGTTGCTCCTGTAAAGGAGGAAGCCGCGCTTCATGGCGTCCAAGTGACATATGTTGATTCGAAAGAAAGACTCGGAAATGCATGTGGAATTCAAGTCGGTGCAGCCGTGGTTGCGATTACTGGATAATGGTTTTTGTGTGAAGAAGCACAAAGACTTTGTTTTTACCCCAAAAATGAACCACCTGGATGTGTGGTCTTACAAAACAAGTACGAAGGGAGGAAAATCCGATGCCTACAATTAACCAATTGGTCCGCAAACCACGTAAACCAAACGTGACAGGATCTAAAGCACCAGCACTCGGGAAAAGCTATAACAGCTTCAAAAAGTCAATGACGAACGTGAACTCACCACAAAAACGAGGTGTTTGTACACGTGTTGGTACAATGACACCGAAGAAGCCGAACTCGGCTCTTCGTAAATATGCACGTGTTCGTTTGACGAACCAAATGGAAGTCAATGCGTACATTCCTGGTGAAGGTCATAACCTACAAGAGCACAGTGTCGTACTTATTCGCGGCGGACGCGTAAAAGACTTACCGGGTGTTCGTTACCATGTTGTTCGTGGAGCGCTTGATACTGCTGGAGTTACTGGCCGTATGCAAAGCCGTTCTATGTACGGTGCTAAAAAACCTAAAGTTAAAAAAAGCTAATTTAAACAAAAATTATGATTGATAGTTATTTAAGCGGAAAAAGCTTAAAAACTTTGAAAGGAGGAAAACAACATGCCTCGTAAAGGTCCTGTTGCAAAACGTGACGTACTTCCGGATCCGATTTATAATTCGAAACTCGTCTCACGTCTTATCAATAAAATGATGGTTGACGGTAAAAAAGGTACATCTCAAAAAATCCTCTATGGTGCGTTCGAGCTTGTGAAAGAACGTTCTGGCAAGGATCCACTTGAAGTATTTGAAGCGGCACTTACTAACGTAATGCCAGTTCTTGAAGTAAAAGCACGCCGTGTAGGTGGAGCCAACTATCAAGTTCCAGTTGAAGTACGTCCTGATCGCCGTACTACACTTGGACTTCGTTACCTTGTTAACTACTCACGCACACGCGGAGAAAAAACAATGGAAGAACGTCTTGCGAATGAAATCCTTGACGCTTCTAACAATACAGGTGCATCCGTGAAACGTCGCGAAGAAATGCACAAAATGGCAGAAGCGAATAAAGCATTCGCTCACTATCGCTGGTAAGACTCGGCAATTCAATCAAATACGCTTTGGCGTATTTGTTTTTGCCGGAGGCATGAACTTTATTCCACGAATAAAGTTCATACTCTAATCCGAGACGGAAGGAGATCAACAACATGGCTAGAAAATTCTCCTTAGAGAATACACGTAATATTGGTATCATGGCTCACATCGATGCTGGTAAAACAACGACGACTGAGCGTATCCTTTATTACACTGGTAAAATCCACAAAATTGGAGAAACGCACGAAGGTGCATCTCAAATGGACTGGATGGAACAGGAGCAAGAACGTGGTATCACAATCACTTCTGCTGCAACAACAGCAGAATGGAAAGATCACCGCGTAAACATCATTGACACACCAGGTCACGTAGACTTCACGGTTGAAGTTGAACGTTCACTTCGTGTTCTTGATGGAGCAGTAACGGTACTTGACGCTCAATCAGGCGTTGAACCACAAACAGAAACTGTTTGGCGTCAAGCAACAAACTATGGCGTGCCGCGTCTAGTTTTCGTTAACAAAATGGACAAAATGGGTGCAGATTTCCTTTACTCAGTAGGTACACTAGTTGAACGTCTTGGTGCAAATGCGCATCCAATTCAATTACCAATTGGCGCAGAAGATTCGTTCTCTGCAATTATTGACCTAGTTGAAATGAATGCTGTTTACTACGGCGATGACACTGGTCTAAATGCTGAAGTAAAAGAAATTCCAGAAGAACATCGTGCGCAAGCAGAAGAATACCGTGAAAAGCTAATTGAAGCGGTTGCTGAATTCGATGAAGATCTTATGAACAAATTCTTGGATGAAGAAGAAATTACAAAGGAAGAAATCAAAGCTGCAATTCGTAAAGCAACGCTTGCAGTTGAATTCTACCCTGTCGTATGTGGAACTGCATTCAAAAACAAAGGTGTCCAACTCGTCCTTGACGCAGTAATCGACTACCTCCCATCACCACTTGATATCGCTGCTATGAAAGGGACGAATCCTGAGACTGATGAAGAAGTAGAACGTCACTCAAGCGACGAAGAGCCGTTCTCGGCACTTGCTTTTAAAGTAATGACAGACCCTTATGTTGGTAAACTTACATTCTTCCGTGTGTATTCTGGTGTTCTTCAATCAGGATCATACGTGCAAAACTCTTCAAAAGGTAAGCGTGAGCGCGTAGGACGTATTCTACAAATGCATGCTAACTCCCGTGAAGAAATTGCTGAAGTACACGCAGGGGAAATTGCTGCTGCAGTCGGACTGAAAGATACAGGAACTGGCGACACACTATGTGACGACAAAGCACTTGTAATCTTAGAGTCAATGGACTTTCCAGAACCAGTAATTTCACTTTCTGTTGAGCCGAAAACAAAAGCCGACCAAGATAAAATGGGTATGGCACTTGCTAAGCTTCAAGAGGAAGACCCGACATTCCGCGCACACACAGACCAAGAAACTGGAGAAGTAATCATCGCTGGTATGGGTGAATTGCATCTTGACGTACTTGTAGACCGTATGCGTCGTGAATTTAATGTTGAAGCGAACGTTGGAGCACCGCAAGTATCTTACCGTGAAACATTCCGTGCAGCTGCGGAAGTTGAAGGTAAATTCGTGCGTCAATCCGGTGGACGCGGACAGTTTGGTCACGTTTGGATCGAATTCTCTCCTAACGAAGAAGGAAAAGGATTCGAATTCATCAATAACGTTGTCGGAGGATCTGTTCCACGTGAATATATTCCGGCGGTTGAAGCAGGTATCCGTGATTCACTTGATAATGGTGTAATTGCTGGTTATCCTTTAATCGACATTAAAGCTCGTCTATTCGACGGTTCTTACCATGACGTTGACTCCAACGAAATGGCGTTCAAAATTGCTGCATCTATGGCATTGAAAAACGCTGTATCGAAAGTTAACCCAGTTCTACTTGAACCAATGATGAAAGTAGAAGTTCAAATTCCTGAAGAATACATGGGCGATATCATGGGTGACGTAACATCACGCCGTGGTCGTGTAGAAGGAATGGAAGCTCGTGGTAACTCACAAGTAGTTCGCGCGATGGTTCCACTTGCTAACATGTTTGGTTATGCAACATCTCTTCGTTCTAACACACAAGGACGCGGAAACTTCTCAATGGTATTCGATCACTACGAAGAAGTGCCGAAATCAATTGCTGAAGAAATCATCAAGAAAAACAAGGGCGAATAATTATAATTTGAACTTGTTTCTATAGTGAATAACTTGTAAGATATGGGTAGGTGGAGGGCCCTCCAACACCTGTAGCTTCAAACCAAAAAACCAAAAACTTTGATATCTTAAGGAGGAATTCCCAAATGGGTAAAGAAAAATTCGATCGTTCCAAAACACATGCTAACGTTGGAACAATTGGTCACGTTGACCATGGTAAAACAACTCTAACTGCAGCAATTGCAACAGTTCTTTCAAAAAAATTAGGTGGAACAGCACGTTCATACGCTGATGTTGATAACGCACCTGAAGAAAAAGAGCGTGGTATTACTATTAACACGTCTCACATCGAATATGAAACTGCAACTCGTCACTATGCACACGTTGACTGCCCAGGTCACGCCGACTATGTTAAAAACATGATCACTGGTGCTGCTCAAATGGACGGCGGAATCCTAGTTGTTTCTGCAGCTGATGGCCCAATGCCACAAACACGTGAGCACATCCTTCTTTCACGTCAAGTTGGTGTTCCTTACCTAGTAGTATTTATGAACAAATGTGATATGGTTGATGACGAAGAGCTTCTTGAGCTTGTTGAAATGGAAATTCGTGATCTTCTTTCTGAATATGACTTCCCTGGCGATGACATTCCTGTCATTAAAGGTTCTGCTCTTAAAGCACTTGAAGGCGACGAAGCATATGAAGATAAAATCATGGAACTTATGACTGCTGTTGACGAGTATATCCCAACACCACCACGTGATACTGAAAAACCATTCATGATGCCTGTTGAGGATGTATTCTCAATCACAGGACGTGGAACTGTTGCTACTGGACGCGTTGAGCGTGGAGTAGTTAAAGTTGGAGACGTTATTGACATCATCGGTATCGTTGAAGAAGCAAAATCTACAACTGTTACAGGTGTAGAGATGTTCCGTAAACTTCTTGACTATGCAGAAGCTGGTGACAACATCGGTGCACTACTTCGTGGTGTAGCTCGTGATGATATCCAACGCGGACAAGTACTTGCTAAACCAGGTACAATCGTGCCACACACAAAATTTACATCTGAAGTTTATGTTCTTTCAAAAGAAGAGGGTGGACGTCATACTCCATTCTTCTCAAACTACCGTCCACAGTTCTACTTCCGTACAACTGACGTGACTGGCGTTATCGCTCTTCCAGAAGGCGTAGAAATGGTTATGCCTGGAGATAACATTGAAATGACAATCGAACTAATTGCTCCAATCGCTCTTGAAGAAGGTACGAAGTTCTCTATCCGCGAGGGTGGACGTACTGTAGGCGCTGGCGTTGTAGCTTCAATCCTTAAATAATTTTGTGCTATAAAATCCCGCCCTCTGTGGTGGGATTTTTTTTTGCTACTACTCGGTATGGATTTTGGATTCGCGGGCGTGGGGTTGTTCTGCTTATTCTTAATAGCTAACTAATAACTATGATGCTTGGTTAAATGTTACGACTATTAACATACAAGTTGCATTTTAAGTGAAATAGAATTATAATAGTAAAGTTGAGAAAAGAACTTCCACAAAAGACTTGCGGAATTCTTTTTTTACGTGTATAATCTTTAATGTTGGTCTTTGACTGCGATGAAGCGAGAGGTTGCCGACACACCCGGCCGCTTTGCCATGGCATGTGTGTGGGAAATTTTCGTGGAGAATGTCTATAACAAAATAGGCGAAAAGGAGGGAAAATAATGGCAAAACAAAAGATTCGTATTCGTTTGAAAGCGTATGATCACAGGATTTTGGATCAATCGGCTGAGAAAATTGTAGAAACAGCAAAACGTTCGGGTGCAAGTGTATCGGGTCCGATTCCACTTCCAACTGAAAGATCTGTTTACACGATTCTTCGTGCGGTGCATAAATACAAAGATTCGCGCGAGCAGTTCGAAATGCGTACACACAAACGTCTTATCGATATCGTTAACCCAACACCACAAACTGTTGATGCGTTAATGAAACTCGACTTACCGTCGGGCGTAGACATTGAAATCAAACTTTAATTGCTACTAAATAAAAATTAAACTAATTCAGGAGGTGTGACAAATGACCAAAGGAATCTTAGGAAGAAAAGTCGGTATGACGCAAGTATTTGCTGAAAACGGCGATCTCATCCCGGTAACAGTGATTGAAGCTGGACAAAACGTTGTTCTTCAAAAGAAGACAAAAGAAACGGACGGCTACGAATCAATCCAAATCGGTTTTGAAGATAAACGAGAAAAGCTAGCTAACAAGCCTGAAAAAGGCCATGTTGCTAAAGCTACTACGGCACCTAAGCGCTTCATTCGCGAATTCCGCGAATTAGACGTGAACGGGTACGAAGTTGGTCAGGAAGTCAAAGTTGATACTTTCGCTGAAGGCGATATTGTCGATATTACAGGAACAACAAAAGGTAAAGGGTTCCAAGGTGTTGTAAAACGCCACGGTTATTCACAAGGACCAATGAGCCACGGATCACGTTTTCACCGCGCACCAGGTTCTATCGGATCTGTTGACGCTCAACGTGTATTCAAAGGGAAAAAACTGCCAGGACGTATGGGTGGTAAAACAGTAACGATTCAAAATCTTGAAATTATACGAGTAGATCTAGAACGTAACTTGCTACTTGTAAAAGGTAACGTTCCAGGATCACGCAAATCACTTCTACAAGTGCGTAGCGCAATCAAAGGGAACTGACCACTAAAGGAAGGAGGAAATAGGAATGCCTAAAGTATCCGTACTAAACCAGACAGGATCTTCTGTCGGCGATATCGAACTAAACGATGCGATTTTTGGAATCGAGCCGAACGAAGCTGTCTTATTTGAAGCATTGGTCCAACAGCGTGCGTCATTGCGCCAAGGTAACCATAAAGTAAAAACACGCGCGGAAGTCGCTGGTGGTGGACGTAAACCATGGCGCCAAAAAGGAACAGGTCGTGCTCGTCAAGGGTCAATCCGTTCACCGCAATGGCGTGGAGGCGGTATCGTCTTTGGTCCAAATCCAAGAAGCTATAGCTACAAACTACCGAAAAAAGTTCGTAGACTAGCTCTTCTTTCAGCACTTTCAACGAAAGTACGTGAAGAAGATATGATCGTTCTTGATGGACTTACATTCGATGCACCAAAAACAAAAGAATTCGTCCAAGTATTAGCAGCTCTTTCAATCGACAAAAAAGCGTTGATCGTGACTGCAGATTTAGATGAAACAGTAGCATTATCTGCACGTAACATCCCTGGAATCAGTGTTGTTACTGCATCTGGTATCAACGTTCTTGACCTTATCGGCCATAACAAACTTGTTATGACGAAAGCAGCAGTTCAAAAAGTAGAGGAGGTGCTTGGTTAATGGAAGCACGTGATATTCTAAAACGTCCGGTCATTACCGAGCGTTCTTCTGAACAAATGGAATTCAAAAAATATACTTTCGAAGTTGACACGCGCGCTAACAAAACACATGTGAAGCAAGCTGTTGAAGAAATCTTCGGAGTAAAAGTCGAAAAAGTTAACGTGCAGAACTACAAAGGTAAGTTCAAGCGTATGGGTAAACATGCTGGATATACAAACAAACGCCGTAAAGCGATTGTTACACTATCTGCTGACTCTAAAGACATCGAACTTTTTGAAATCTAATTCAAACCTAGATAGCTAATTATACAAAGGAGGGAACACCAATGGCGATTAAGAAATACAAACCTACCTCCAACGGACGTCGTAACATGACTTCTTCTGACTTTGCTGAAATTACTACAGACAAACCAGAAAAATCATTGCTTGCACCGCTTAAACGGAAAGGCGGCCGTAACAATACAGGTAGGACTACTGTTCGTCACCAAGGTGGAGGCCATAAGCGCCAATACCGTGTCATCGATTTCCAACGCCGGAAAGATGGCATACCAGGACGCGTTGCTACGATCGAATACGATCCAAACCGTTCTGCGAACATCGCTTTAATCAATTATGTAGACGGGGAGAAACGTTATATCCTCGCACCAAAAGGATTGGAAGTTGGCATGACAATCATGTCAGGTCCAGATGCGGATATTAAAGTAGGTAACACACTTCCACTTGAAAATATCCCAATGGGTTCAACTATCCATAACATCGAATTGAAACCAGGTAAAGGTGGTCAACTTGTACGTTCAGCAGGTACATCTGCTCAACTACTAGGCCGCGAAGATAAATACGTTATCGTACGTCTTCAATCTGGCGAAGTTCGCATGATCCTTGCAACATGCCGCGCGACAATTGGTCACGTTGGTAATGAGCAACACGAACTTATTAATATCGGTAAAGCAGGTCGTTCACGTTGGTTAGGCAAACGCCCAGCAGTTCGTGGATCTGTAATGAACCCTAACGATCACCCACACGGTGGTGGTGAAGGACGTACTGGTATTGGTATGAAATCACCAGTTACTCCTTGGGGTAAACCAACACTCGGTTATAAAACTCGTAAGAAAAACAACAAAACCGACAAATTTATTGTTCGTCGCCGTAAAAAATAATGTGAGCGCACTGCGGTTCAATGATTGGACCGTAGTACAAACACAGAGGGAGGTTCCGACATGGGCCGCAGCTTGAAAAAAGGACCTTTTGTAGATGATCACCTTATTAAAAAGGTAGATGCACAAAAGGATTCCCAGAAAAAACAGGTTATTAAAACTTGGTCACGCCGTTCAACTATCTTCCCGTCATTCATTGGATTGACGATTGCTGTATACGACGGACGTAAACACGTACCTGTCTATGTGACTGAAGATATGGTAGGTCATAAACTAGGTGAATTCGCACCTACGCGCACGTACAAAGGTCATGGCGCTGACGATAAGAAAACAAGACGTTAATTGAGAGGAGGTTAATCTGATGCAACAAGCAAAAGCTATTGCCCGCACAGTCCGTATTGCTCCTCGTAAAGTCCGTTTAGTCGTTGATCTTATCCGGGGCAAAAAAATCGGTGAAGCTGTCGCGATTCTACGCCTGACGCCGAAAGCGGCATCTCCGGTTGTAGAAAAAGTATTAAATTCAGCGATTGCAAATGCTGAACATAACTACGAAATGGATGTCGAAAACCTAATCATCAGCGAAGTATTCGTAGATGAAGGTCCGACAATGAAACGTTTCCGTCCACGTGCACAGGGACGTGCGAGTGCAATCAATAAACGCACAAGCCACATCACTGTAGTGGTATCAGAAAAAAAGGAGGGATAATTCGTGGGTCAAAAAGTACATCCTAACGGTTTACGGGTTGGTATCATCCGTGATTGGGAGTCAAAATGGTATGCTGAAAAAGACTATGCGACTCTACTACACGAAGATTTAAAAATCCGTGCTTACATTGAAAAACGTCTTGTAGAAGCTTCTGTTTCTAAAGTAGAAATCGAACGTGCTGCAAAACGAGTTAACGTTACTATTCACACTGCGAAGCCAGGTATGGTAATCGGTAAAGGTGGTTCCGAGGTAGAAGTACTTCGTAAACAACTTAACGATATCTCAGGCAAGCGTGTTCACATTAACATTATCGAAATCAAGCGTGCAGACCTTGATGCGAAACTAGTCGCAGAATCAATTGCACGTCAACTAGAAAGCCGCGTATCATTCCGTCGTGCACAGAAACAAGCGATCCAACGTACAATTCGCTCTGGCGCTAAAGGAATTAAAACACAAGTATCTGGACGTCTTGGCGGTGCAGACATCGCTCGTGCGGAACATTACAGTGAAGGTACTGTCCCTCTCCATACACTACGTGCAGACATTGATTATGCACACGCAGAAGCAGACACAACTTATGGTAAGCTTGGCGTTAAAGTATGGATTTACCGTGGAGAAGTCCTTCCAGTGAAGAAGAAGAACTCTGAGGAAGGAGGCAACTAATATGTTAATGCCTAAACGCACTAAATACCGTCGTGTATTCCGTGGTAAAATGCGCGGAAAAACAAAAGGCGGAGCATCAGTACAGTTCGGTGAATTCGGTATCCAAGCTATGGAATCTGCATGGATTACAAACCGTCAAATTGAAGCTGCACGTATCTCAATGACACGTTATATGAAACGTGGCGGTAAAGTATGGATCAACATCTTCCCGCATAAATCATATACGAAAAAGCCTCTTGAAGTCCGGATGGGTTCCGGTAAAGGTGCTGTAGAAGGCTGGGTAGCAGTTGTTAAACCTGGCAGAGTTATGTTTGAAATCGCAGGTGTGTCAGAAGAAGTTGCACGTGAAGCACTTCGCCTCGCATCTCACAAGCTTCCTATTAAATGTAAGTTTGTAAAACGTGAAGAAATTGGTGGTGAATCTAATGAAAGCTAATGAAATCCGTGACTTAACAACTGCAGAGATTGAGCAAAAAGTGAAATCACTGAAAGAAGAGCTTTTCAACCTTCGCTTCCAGTTAGCGACAGGTCAATTAGAAAACACTGCACGCATCCGGGAAGTACGTAAATCGATTGCGCGCATGAAAACTGTAATACGTCAAAGAGAAATCAGTGCAAATAACTGATGAAGGAGGTTGCAGCCATGACTGAGCGTAACCAGCGCAAAGTGTATACAGGCCGTGTAGTATCCGACAAAATGGATAAAACAGTTACTGTAATGATCGAAACACAAAAGAAGCACGCTTTATACGGTAAACGTGTAAAGTATTCTAAGAAATTCAAGGCCCATGATGAATTGAATGAAGCGAAAATCGGTGATGTTGTTCGTATTATGGAGACTCGTCCATTATCAGCAACAAAACGTTTCCGTGTTCTTGAAATCGTCGAAAAAGCGGTCATCATCTAATAACGTTCGGAGATATAAATCCGGGAGGAGGTAGCCTCAATGATTCAACAGGAAAGTCGCATGAAAGTCGCTGATAACTCAGGCGCTCGTGAAGTACTTACAATTAAAGTTTTAGGCGGTTCAGGCCGTAAAGTAGCAAACATCGGTGATGTAGTCGTGGTTACGGTTAAAAAAGCAACACCAGGTGGCGTTGTTAAAAAAGGTGAAGTTGTAAAAGCTGTTATCGTTCGTACGAAAAGCGGGGTACGTCGTAAAGATGGTTCATACATTACGTTTGATGAAAACGCATGTGTTATCATCCGCGATGATAAGAGCCCACGTGGAACACGTATTTTCGGACCAGTTGCTCGCGAACTACGCGACAGTAACTTCATGAAAATCATTTCACTAGCTCCAGAAGTTCTTTAATTCACATGACAGTGCCAATCAAGGAGGTGCGACAGAATGCATGTTAAAAAAGGCGATAAAGTTATGGTGATCACAGGTAAAGACAAAGGTAAAACAGGTGTGATCCTAGTTGCTTATCCTAAAAAGGATCGCGTACTTGTGGAAGGTATCAATATTGTTAAGAAACATACGAAACCTAACCAAGAAAATCCTCAAGGTGGAATCATTAGCCTAGAGGCAGCGATTCACGTATCAAACGTCATGGTGATCGATCCTAAGACAGGCGAACCAACTCGCGTAGGATACAAGATTGAAAATGGCAAAAAAGTTCGTGTTGCTAAAAAATCCGGTGAAAACCTGGATAAATAAGTAACGGATGAAAGGAGGTCCAACAGATGAGCCGTCTAAAAGACAAGTTTAAAAGCGAAGTCACACCTGCTCTTATGAGCAAGTTTGAATATACGTCAGTTATGCAAGTACCAAAAGTCGACAAAATCGTCATCAACATGGGTGTTGGTGATGCTGTTCAAAACACGAAAGCACTTGATGCAGCAGTTGAAGATCTAACGATCATTGCTGGTCAAAAACCGGTCATCACAAAAGCGAAGAAATCAATCGCGGGATTCCGTCTCCGTGAAGGAATGCCTATCGGAACTAAAGTTACACTACGCGGTGAGCGTATGTATGAGTTCCTTGATAAGCTAATCTCGGTTTCGTTACCTCGTGTACGTGACTTCCGTGGTGTTTCCAAGAAAGCATTCGATGGTCGCGGAAACTATACGCTTGGTGTTAAAGAGCAACTTATTTTCCCTGAGATCGACTACGATAAAGTTTCTAAAATACGCGGTATGGATATCGTCATCGTTACAACTGCAAACTCCGATGAAGAAGCACGTGAGTTATTAACGCAGTTCGGCATGCCGTTCCAAAAGTAAATAAGAGGGAGGCGTAAACGTGGCTAAAAAATCAATGATCGCTAAACAACAACGTACACCTAAGCACCCAGTGCAGGCATACACACGCTGTGAGCGTTGTGGTCGTCCGCATTCTGTATATCGTAAATTCAAGCTTTGCCGTATTTGTTTCCGCGAACTAGCGTACAAAGGACAAATTCCAGGCGTTAAAAAAGCCAGCTGGTAAACCCGGCAATTTGGGAAGGAGGTAAATGGAATGACAATGAGTGATCCGATCGCAGATATGCTTACACGCATCCGTAACGCGAACATGGTTCGTCACGAGAAGCTTGAAGTACCTGCTTCAAATATGAAAAAAGAAATTGCAGAAATCTTGAAACGCGAAGGTTTCGTCCGCGAAGTTGAATTCGTAGAGGATAGCAAACAAGGTATCATCCGCATTTTCCTTAAATATGGTCAAAACAACGAGCGTGTTATCACAGGTCTTAAACGTATTTCAAAACCTGGTCTTCGTGTTTACGCAAAAACAAATGAAGTACCTAAAGTTTTGAATGGTCTTGGCATCGCCCTCGTTTCAACATCACACGGTGTCCTTACTGATAAGGAAGCACGTGCTAAACAAGTAGGCGGAGAAGTAGTCGCTTACGTATGGTAATTTGTAACAAATGAATGGAGGTGCAATTGAATGTCCCGTATTGGCAAAAAGCCGATTGAGGTACCTGCAGACGTAACTGTAACCATCGCTGATGGTAACTTCGTTACTGTTAAAGGACCTAAAGGCGAACTTACAAACACATTTAACTCTGATATTAAAATCGAGCAAGAAGCTAACGTGATCACTTTGGTCCGTCCTTCTGAATCTAAGGAACACCGTTCTATTCATGGAACGACACGTTCATTACTCGATAATATGGTGACAGGTGTTTCAAAAGGTTTTGAAAAAACTCTTGAACTTGTAGGGGTAGGTTACCGTGCATCACTTCAAGGTACAAAACTTGTATTGAACGTAGGTTACTCACATCCGGTTGAGTTCACACCGGAAGCAGGAATCGAAGTTGAAGTTCCTGCAAACACGAAAATTATTGTACGCGGTATTAACAAAGAACGCGTTGGTGCTCTTGCATCGAACATCCGACAAGTACGCCCACCAGAGCCGTATAAAGGCAAAGGGATTCGTTATGAAGGCGAAATCGTACGTCGTAAAGAAGGTAAAACAGGTAAATAATGCCGCTTAAGGCATCCCGGAAGGAGTGACCACGATGATCACGAAACAAGATAAAAACGTTACTCGTAAAAAGCGTCATGTACGTGTACGTACGAAAATTAGCGGAACTGCAGCTCGTCCACGTCTAAACGTCTTCCGTTCAAACAAGCATATCTATGCTCAATTGATTGATGATGTAAATGCCGTAACGATTGCAAGTGCTTCTACAATGGACAAAGACTTCGGTTCTGACTCCAAAGCAGACACTGCAGCAGCAGCTAAAGTCGGCGAGTTGATCGCGAAAAAAGCTGTTGAAAAGGACGTCAAGGCGGTAGTTTTCGACCGTGGCGGTTACCTATTTCACGGCCGTGTGAAAGCTCTTGCGGACGCAGCACGTGAAAACGGTCTGGAATTTTAATTAAGAAGGAGGGACACATTTCATGCGTCGTAATGATCAGAAACAAAGTGAATTCGAAGAACGCGTAGTTACGATTAACCGCGTAGCGAAAGTTGTAAAAGGTGGACGTCGTTTCCGTTTTACTGCTCTCGTCGTTGTCGGAGATAAAAATGGCCGTGTAGGTTTCGGTACTGGTAAAGCACAAGAAGTTCCGGATGCAATCCGTAAAGCTATCGAAGATGCGAAGAAGAATTTGATCGTTGTACCAATGGTCAAAGGAACGACTCCACACCAAGTACTTGGACATTTTGGTGCAGGGAAAATTCTTATCAAACCTGCAGCACCTGGTACTGGAGTAATCGCTGGTGGACCTGTCCGTGCGGTACTTGAACTTGCAGGTATCACGGATATTCTTTCCAAATCCCTAGGTTCAAGCACGCCAATCAATATGGTTCGTGCAACAATCGAAGGATTGACGAATTTGAAACGCGCTGAAGATGTAGCTAAATTGCGCGGCAAATCCGTAGAAGAACTGTTAGGTTAAGGGGGGAAACACAATGGCGAACAAACTTGAAATCACCCTTACAAAAAGCGTAATTGGTTCAAAGCCAGCACAACGTAAAACTGTTGAAGCGCTTGGACTACGTAAATTGAACCAAATGGTAGAACACCAAGATAATGTTGCAATTCGCGGCATGATCAACAGAGTGGACCACCTAGTTACTGTCAAGGAACAATAATTCCGATTTTTTGAATAAGGAGGTGCCAATGAAATGAAATTACACGATATGAAACCAGCTGATGGTGCTCGTAAAAAACGTAAACGTGTTGGACGTGGTACAGGTTCTGGTCATGGTAAGACTTCTGGTAGAGGTCATGATGGTCAAAACTCACGTTCAGGTGGTGGCGTGCGTTTAGGATTCGAGGGTGGACAGATTCCACTTTTCCAACGTCTTCCTAAACGAGGATTTACGAACATTAACCGTAAGGAATATGCAATCGTAAACCTTGATACACTTAATCGTTTCGATGCTGGAACAGAAGTAACTCCTGAGTTACTGCTCGAATCAGGCATCGTGAGCAAAGCCAAATCAGGAATTAAGATTCTTGGAAACGGAACTCTTGATAAAAAGATCACTGTCAAAGCTCACAAATTCTCTGCTTCTGCTGTAGAAGCGATCGAGAAAGCGGGCGGGCAAACCGAGGTGGTTTAATGTTTCAGACAATCTCCAACTTTATGCGCGTTAGAGATATACGGTCTAAAATCTTTTACACATTGCTTGTGCTTATCGTTTATCGACTAGGGACATTCATCCCAGTTCCAAACGTTGACGCAACTGCATTACAACAATCTGATAATAATTTGATTGGGTTAATGAATGTATTTGGCGGGGGAGCTCTTGCTAACTTCTCTATCTTAACGATGGGGATTATGCCATACATTACAGCATCCATTATTGTACAATTATTGCAGATGGATGTTGTGCCGAAATTTTCTGAATGGGCGAAACAAGGGGACGTTGGAAGACGTAAACTTGCTCAGTTCACAAGATATTTCACAATAGTCCTAGCATTTATTCAAGCGATTGCTATGTCATTTGGTTTCAACCGGATGTACGACGGTACGCTGATAACTAGCGAAGGCGTTTCGACATATGTGGTCATTGCGATCGTATTGACGGCAGGAACTGCATTTCTTCTATGGCTCGGTGAACAAATTACGGCAAAAGGTGTTGGGAATGGTATTTCCATCATTATCTTTGCTGGTATTGTCGCAGCGATTCCGAATGCAGTCAACCAACTTTACGCAACTCAGATCCAAGATGCAGGCGACGCGCTATTCATTAGAATCGCGATGATGGCTCTGTTACTCCTAGTGGTCATTGCAATAACTGTTGGGATTATCTATGTGCAAGAAGCACTGCGGAAAATTCCAATCCAATATGCGAAACGTGTCACTGGCCGCGGTCCATCGACTGCAAGTCAACAGACACATTTACCATTGAAACTTAATGCTGCGGGAGTTATCCCGGTAATCTTTGCGGCAGCATTTTTCATGACGCCACAATCATTAGCTGCTTTCTTTGGAACAAATAGTGTGACGACAACAATTACGACTGTATTCGATTATACGAAACCGGTTGGTATGATCTTCTACATCGCATTGATCGTTGCGTTCACGTACTTCTATGCGTTTATCCAAGTGAATCCAGAAAATATTGCGGATAATCTAAAAAAACAGGGTGCATATATCCCGGGCATTCGTCCAGGGCAAAACACTCAAAGTTACTTAACGAAAACTTTGTATCGACTGACATTCGTTGGAGCAATTTTCCTTTCGGTCGTGTCTGTCATGCCGATTTTCTTTATCAATTTCGCAAACCTTCCACAGGCTGCGCAAATTGGAGGAACAAGTCTAATCATCGTCGTCGGGGTTGCCCTTGAAACGATGAAGCAGCTTGAATCACAACTTGTGAAAAGGCATTACAAAGGTTTCATGAAATAAGGGTTACAAGTTTATTTGTAGCTCGGATGTGAAAATGGGAGGAAGACGTATGAATATCGTATTAATGGGTCTGCCAGGTGCTGGTAAAGGCACACAGGCAGACGGAATTGTCGAAAAGTACGAAACCCCTCATATTTCTACAGGCGATATGTTCCGTGCTGCCATTCAAGAAGGTACGGAACTTGGAGTCAAGGCAAAATCGTTCATGGATCAAGGCGCTCTTGTTCCTGATGAAGTAACAATAGGCATTGTGCGTGAACGATTAAGCAAATCCGATTGTGATAATGGTTTTCTTCTCGATGGATTCCCACGTACAGTTCCACAAGCAGAAGCGCTTGATGATTTACTGGCTGACATGGGACGAAAAATTGATCATGTACTCAATATCCAAGTCGAGAAGGAAGAACTTATCGCACGGCTAACTGGCCGTCGTATTTGTAAAGTTTGTGGCTCATCTTATCATATCCAATTCAACCCACCGAAGGTTGAAGGGAAATGTAATAAAGATGGAGGCGAGCTTTATCAGCGTGCGGATGACAATCCCGAAACTGTAACAAACCGTCTGGAAGTAAATATGAACCAAACGGCACCACTATTGGCGTATTATGATGCCAAAGGTGTGTTGGCAAACATTGATGGTCAACAGGACATCGGTGACGTTTTTAAAGATCTGGACGCTCTTCTTCAAAAAAGTGCCCAGTAAGCTTTTTCAACCGTAGATATTATTGGTCATTTTTGGGTATAGTAGTAATACGGTGTGGAAGAAGTAATTCAACGAGCTGCAAAAGCATTTGATGCCCGGTATAGGAACTAGTCGGAGTTCTGCGGGCGTAAGTTCTCAATCCTCATAAATGCATTTAGCTACGAAAGTAGGTATAATCATTTAGGGTAAGAACTGTATAACGCAACTGGGAACTCATCCACGGCAATCTGGACAGTCGTGTCCATTCCGGCGCGATTTTCCACAACAAGAGGTCGGGGACTGACTTAAGGGAAACGAAATGTGACAGAAGTCTTTCGAACATCACTCATGCAATCCAGACATATGTTGAAGGAAGCTTTAAAGGCGACTGATGCCGCTTGATGGTGAGAACCTTTATTGGATATAGAAGGGAGACAGGATTGATGGCGAAAGACGATGTAATTGAAGTTGAAGGAACCGTAGTCGAAACGTTGCCAAACGCGATGTTCAAAGTAGAGCTGGAAAACGGCCATACGATTCTTGCGCATGTATCAGGCAAAATCCGTATGCACTTTATCCGCATCCTGCCTGGCGACAAAGTGACAATGGAACTTTCGCCTTATGATTTAACACGTGGTCGTATCACATACCGTTTTAAATAAACTTTTGCACTCCGGAATATTGAAGGAGGTTGGGTAAGATGAAAGTAAGACCATCTGTAAAACCGATCTGTGAAAAATGTAAAATTATTCGCAGACGTGGCCGAGTAATGGTAATCTGTGAAAATCCGAAACATAAACAAAGACAAGGTTAATTCAGAAGGAGGTGCACAATCTATATGGCACGTATTGCTGGTGTAGACGTTCCGCGCGATAAGCGCGTTGTAATTTCATTGACTTACATTTTCGGAATCGGAAAAACAACTGCTCAAAAAGTATTGGCGGCAGCTGGAGTATCTGAAGAAGCACGCGTTCGCGATCTTACTGATGCTGAGCTTGACAAAATCCGTGAGGAAATTGACGGCTTAAAAGTTGAAGGGGACCTTCGTCGTGAAACTTCTCTTAACATCAAACGTTTGATGGAAATTGGTAGCTTCCGTGGTATCCGTCACCGTCGTGGATTACCTGTTCGTGGACAAAACACGAAAAATAACGCACGTACTCGTAAAGGTCCAAAGCGGACAGTTGCGAACAAGAAAAAATAATAGGTAAAGGAGGTATCTTCTTAACATGGCACGTAAACAACAAACTCGTAAACGTCGCGTGAAAAAGAATATTGAATCAGGTATTGCACATATCCGTTCGACGTTTAACAATACAATCGTTACAATTACTGACATGCAAGGGAACGCATTATCTTGGTCAAGTGCTGGTGCACTAGGTTTTAGAGGTTCTCGTAAATCAACTCCGTTTGCTGCGCAGATGGCTGCTGAAACAGCTGCAAAAACATCTATGGAGCACGGCTTGAAAACATTGGAAGTTACTGTTAAAGGTCCAGGTGCTGGGCGTGAAGCAGCAATTCGTTCACTACAAGCAGCAGGTCTTGAAGTTACTGCAATCAGAGACGTTACACCGGTTCCGCACAACGGATGCCGTCCGCCAAAACGCCGTCGTGTATAATGGCTTGTACTCCATTTGATTGAGAAACACAATTATTGTCAAAAATGAATTGTGCGATTGCAAATTGCCGTCTGTGAAACTCGATTTCAATATGGAACGGCCTATACATTCGACGTTTAAAGGAGGGTAAATAAATGATCGAGATTGAGAAACCGAAGATTGAAACAGTTATGATCAGTGATAATTCCAAGTTTGGTAAGTTTATCATCGAACCACTTGAGCGTGGATATGGAAATACGTTAGGGAATTCCCTGCGCCGGATCCTATTAAGCTCATTGCCTGGAGCCGCTGTTACATCTATCCAAATCGATGGTGTACTTCATGAATTCGCTACAATTGAAGGTGTCGTCGAAGACGTCGCAACAATTATTTTGAATGTGAAGAAACTAGCTCTTAAAGTCTATTCAGACGAAGAGAAAGTGATTGAAATAGATGTGAAAGGTGAAGGTACGATAACGGCTGCTGACATTACACATGATAGTGACGTAGAAGTATTGAATCCTGAACTACCTATCGCAACACTTGGTAAAAACGGACACTTGCGCATGCGTATGTATGCTGTACGTGGTCGAGGTTATGCACCTTCTGATCAAAACAAACGTGAGGATCTTGCGATTGGTGTTATTCCGATTGACTCTATTTACACTCCAGTTTCACGTGTGAACTTCCAAGTAGAAAACACTCGTGTTGGTCAAATGACGAACTTCGATAAGTTGACATTGGATGTTTGGACAGATGGAAGCATCGGTCCGAAAGAAGCTGTTGCGCTTGGAGCAAAAATTCTTACTGAGCACTTAAATATATTTGTCGGCATGACTGACGAAGCACAAACTGCTGAAATCATGGTGGAAAAAGAGGAAGATCAAAAAGAGAAAGTACTTGAGATGACGATTGAGGAACTCGACCTTTCTGTTAGATCTTACAACTGCCTGAAACGCGCAGGCATCAATACAGTTCTTGAACTTGCTAGCAAGTCTGAAGACGAAATGATGAAAGTGCGAAATCTTGGCCGTAAATCACTTGAAGAAGTGAAAGCGAAATTGGATGAGCTTAACCTAGAGTTACGCTTAGAAGATTGAGTCAATTTATAGATTGAGGAGGGAAACTTCTAATGGGATACAGAAAACTTGGACGTACAAGTTCACAACGTAAAGCGATGCTTCGCGACCTAGCGACAGACCTTATCGTACATGAGCGTATTCAAACAACTGAAGCACGCGCGAAAGAATTGCGTTCTGTAGTTGAAAAAATGATTACACTTGGAAAACGTGGAGACTTGCACGCACGTCGTCAAGTTGCACAATTCATCCGTCGTGAACTGGTTTCAGTAACGGACGAAGAAGGCAAGGAGACAGAAATCTTTGCCATCCAAAAACTTTTTGATAATGTGGCTCCACGCTACGCTGAGCGTCAAGGTGGATACACACGTATTATGAAAATGGGACCTCGCCGTGGCGATGGTGCACCTGTTGTAGTAATCGAACTCGTTTAATTTGATTTTGATTTAAAAGAGGGTATGGCTGTGCGTAAGCCAGGCATACCCTTTTTCAATACACTGTAAGGATTTATACGACAACTTTAAAAGCTGAGTGTTATGATCAGCGGGGGATTTCTCCGTCTGGTCTAGCTCTACGCACCTCATCCGCGGTACCGGATTGAGCACCTGGTATCAGTCATAGATATGAGCGCATTTCTTCGGATGAGGTGCGCGCTTTTTTTATTTTCAGTCAGCGGGGAGAATGCCCGCTGACTGAAAATAAAGCCTCCGGCGGATGTCACAGATTTTGAAAGGAGTTAATCGAGCTCTTGCTCGATTCAAAATCTGGACGCAATCAAGCCGAGGCGAGATTGGTTTTAAAATCAGTAGGTAGATCTAGGTGCTGTTACTCGGTGTCTATGGTTTTTTAGGGGATTCCTTGGCAGTTATTGCAAGGAATCCTTCGTAATATACATAAAAGTACATACAGCCGGAGGTGTTAGGTGATGAAGGAGATTCTGTCGATCGACCATGTGAGCTTTTCTTATCCAACTGAGGATGAGGAAGTGAAGAAGGCCATTGATGACGTGTCATTCACGGTGCAGGATGGTGAATGGATTGCGATTGTCGGTCATAATGGTTCTGGCAAGTCGACGCTTGCGAAATTGATGATTGGGCTGTTATTCCCAGATGAAGGGAATGTCAATGTATTTGTCGAAAAGCTGACGGAAGAGAATATCTGGGAAATTCGATCTCAAATGGGGATTGTTTTTCAAAATCCAGATAATCAGTTTGTTGGTTCAACAGTACAGGATGATGTGGCATTTGCATTGGAGAATAATGGAGTCCCTTTTGAAGAAATGACAATACGGGTCCATGACTCACTTGCGCAGGTGAAGATGAGCGATTTTCTCAATCATGAGCCGCACCATTTATCTGGCGGACAAAAACAACGCGTGGCGATTGCGGGTGCACTGGCGCTTGAACCACGTCTATTAATCATGGACGAGGCAACTTCTATGCTAGACCCCCAGGGACGTGACGAAGTCATTCGAATCGTTGAGGAGTTAAAACGCAAGACAGGATTGACCGTTATTTCAATTACGCATGACTTGGAAGAGGCGTTACTGGCAGATCGTATTATCGTTATGAATAAAGGAAAAGTATTAACAGTTGGTACACCTGAGCAAATTTTTGCTCGTGGGGATGAACTAGAAGCGATTGGATTGGATTTACCGTTTGCGTTAAAGGTATCTAATTTACTTCGACAGTTTGGATTAGAGCTTGATGGTGAACATATGACAGAAGAAGAGTTGGTGAATGAATTATGGACATCTCACTTCAGCAAGTAGGCTATTTATATGGAAAAGATACGCCATTTGAGAAGAGGGCATTGCAAGGTGTGGACGCCACAATCCGTTCCGGCTCTTATTCGGCAATCATTGGGCATACGGGTTCTGGAAAATCGACGTTGTTGATGCATTTGAACGGTTTATTGAAACCATCAGAAGGGGTTGTCCAAATTGGTGAGACAACTATTTCTGCGGGTACGAAGGCTAAGGGTTTGAAGGATGTCCGTAGACATGTAGGGATTGTCTTTCAATTTCCTGAGCATCAGCTGTTCGAAGAAACGGTTGAAAAAGATATTATGTTTGGACCAATGAATTTTGGTGTGCCTGAGGAAGAAGCGAGGAAGCGGGCGCATGAATTGATTGCGCTCCTTGGGTTACCGCCAGAGGTTGCGCAGAAGTCACCATTCGATCTATCCGGCGGGCAAATGCGACGGGTTGCCATTGCAGGTGTGTTAGCGTTTAGACCATCTGTATTGGTGTTGGACGAGCCGACAGCTGGACTTGATCCAAGAGGACGACAAGAAATTATGGAGCTGTTCCATCGTCTACATGTCGAAGAACAGCTAACGATGATTCTTGTAACGCATAGCATGGGGGATGCTGCACGTTATGCGGATAATATTATTGTCATGCATGATGGGAGCTCTGTGTTATCGGGAACACCTCAAGAAGTGTTCGGAGATGAAGAGAAACTAAAATCTTTCAGATTGGGCTTGCCGCGTTCTGTAAAGTTTCAGCGTGATATAGAGAAGATGATAGGCCGCTCCTTACCAACATTAGCCCTAACGGAAGAACAGCTTGCCGAGGCCATTGTCCAAGCGACGAAGGAAGAGGGTGACCAGAAATGCTAGAAAAGATGATTTTCGGTCGCTTTATACCTGGGACATCGTTTGTGCATAAGCTGGATCCACGCTCGAAGCTCTCATTTGTTTTTTTATTCATCATTACGGTGTTTTTAGCAAATAATGCATTGACTTATGGACTATTACTTGGATTTACGTTACTTGTTATTTTCAGTTCACGTATCCGTTTATACTTTTTGATGAATGGCTTAAAGCCGATCTTATTCCTAATTATTTTTACGTTTTTGATGCATATCTTTTTCACAAAAGAGGGAGCATTGTTAGTGGATTGGGGGTTCGTTAAAATTTATGAGGAAGGATTAAGACAAGCTATTTTCATCTCGATTCGTTTCCTTGTACTTGTTTTAATGACGTCAGTGCTGACGTTGACGACATCACCTATTTCCATTACAGATGGACTAGAGGATTTACTTGGTCCCTTTAAACGTTTTAAATTGCCTGTTCATGAGTTAGCGCTGATGATGTCGATTTCCTTACGATTCATCCCAACGTTGATGGATGAGACAGATAAGATTTTGAAAGCGCAGTTGGCAAGGGGCTCGGATATTAGCACAGGGTCTATTAAGCAGCGTATTCGTGCGGTCATTCCACTTCTCGTCCCTTTATTCGTCAGCGCCTTTAAGCGTGCTGAGGATCTTGCAGTTGCGATGGAGGTTCGTGGCTATCGCGGGGGCGAGGGAAGAACGCGCTATCGGCAGTTGAAGTGGCATTGGCGCGATACGCTGGTTATGGTATTGTTTGCTATTCTTGTCGTAGTTCTTGTACTGGCAAGAGGGTAGGAGGTAGTTGCATATGACACGTGTGAAAGCAGTTGTTTCCTATGATGGAACAAACTTTGCAGGATATCAGTCCCAACCAGGTATGCGAACCGTGCAATCGGAAATTGATAAGGCGTTGGTGAAGATTCACAAAACGGTGCCTGTGCATTCGGTAGCAAGTGGACGAACGGATGCTGGTGTTCATGCTAATGGACAGGTCATTCATTTTGACACATCGCTTGGGCTTCCTCTCGATCGCTGGCAACGTGCATTGAATGTTTTATTACCTACGGATATAAGAATTATTGGCGTAGAATATGTCGATGAGAATTTTCATGCGCGTTATTCAGCAAAGGGTAAGACGTACAGCTATAGATGGTCTTATAGTGAAGTGCATAGCCCTTTCGATCGTAATTTTTCGGTTCATCTTGGCGATTTACGGCCCGATGTGGCACGTATGCAGGAGGCGGCACTTCATTTAATTGGTAAGCATGATTTTACAAGTTATTGCTCATCGAAAACTGCAACGTCCAATAAAGTACGTACAGTCAGGAAGCTGACCCTCGAAAAACAAGGGGAGTATCTGATCATGACGATTGAGGGCGATGGATTCTTGTACAATATGGTCCGTACGATTGCGGGAATGCTTTTGGCAGTCGGTAGAGGGTGGCATAGCCCGGATGACGTCAAGCGTATTTTGGAATTACGCGATCGTAATGAAGCGAGTAAAACCGCGCCGGCTCACGGTTTGTACTTAGAAAGTGTAACCTACGAGGACTGAGACAACTTTTCCTAGTGTTTTTAAGAAAGGTGCTTGACTTATTGATGGATTCGGTATAAGATGGGTAATGGTATTTCAATAACCCCACAAAAAAGCCCCGGAAGGTTAATTGTGTTTAGGGATAGAGAAAACGGAACAATTGAATTGATATTCATTTAGGAGGATAAAAACATGCGTACAACATTCATGGCTAAAGGTCACGAAGTAGAGCGTAAATGGCTCGTTGTCGACGCTGAAGGACAGACGCTTGGTCGTCTTGCTTCAGAAGTAGCATCACTTTTGCGCGGCAAGCATAAACCTACGTTCACACCACACGTTGACACAGGTGATCACGTAATCATCATCAATGCTGAGAAAATCGAACTTACAGGTAACAAATTGAAAGACAAATTGTATCACCGTCACTCAGGTTACACTGGTAGCCTTAAATCACGTACAGCGCTAGAAATGCGCACGAACTACCCAACAAAAATGCTTGAATTGGCTATCAAAGGAATGCTTCCAAAAGGTCCTCTAGGTCGTCAAACATTCAAGAAATTGAACGTATACGCTGGACCGGAACATCCACACGCAGCACAAAAACCGGAAGCATATGAGCTAATCGGATAATTTAGAGGAGGAAACACCTTTGGCACAAGTACAATATCTCGGCACTGGCCGTCGTAAAAGTTCAGTAGCTCGTGTTCGTTTGGTTCCTGGAGATGGTAAGATTATCATCAACAACCGCGACGCAGAAGACTACGTCCCATTTGAAACACTTCGTGAAATCATTAAGCAACCACTAGTAGCAACAGAAACTCTTGGAAGCTATGATATCCTTGTAAACGTCAACGGTGGCGGATACACAGGTCAAGCAGGTGCAATTCGCCACGGCGTTGCACGTGCACTTCTAAACGTAGATCCTGATTTCCGTCCAACGCTGAAATCAGCAGGACTACTTACGCGTGATGCAAGAATGAAAGAGCGTAAAAAACCAGGTCTTAAAGGCGCACGTCGTGCACCACAGTTCTCAAAACGTTAATCTTTCAAATCAAAGCCCTTTTCCATTCGTGGAGGAGGGCTTTTTATTGTTTAGGAAAACATAAAATTTCCATACTGTGGATGAGTCGGAACCTTCACATTTAAACTCAAAGGGATTTCCCTGGGGTAGTCGAGTTTTCGAGCAAGGTAGTTCAGTTCGTCATAAAGGTAGCCGAGTTTGCGAAAAGAGTAGTCCAGTTTCCCCGAGGTAGTTGAGTTTACGTGAAAGGTAGTTCAGTTTGTCATATAGGTGGTCGAGTTTTCGGAAAAGGTAGTTCAGTTTCCCTGTGAAGATTGAAAAACGCCTAAATTTTTTCGTGCTGGAGGAATTCATATTGGGGGAAATAGACGGAGGAAAATGGAAATTATGAATAAGAGCGGTTATACTCTACTTTAAGATTCTAACGAGATGAAAAGGGGTAATGATGTGTTCAAACGATATGATGTTTTTGTGAGCTGCTATGGTAGTGAAGAAGAGGACCTGATTCATTGGTTTACTTTTGACGCTGATAATGGTGAGTTAAGTAAGCTGGGCTCTACTGGGGGAATTAAAAACCCATCATTTGTCACGCTGAATGATTCCCTCAATCGGCTGTATGCAGTAAGTGAAGTGGGAAAAGGGGAAACGGTCAGTTATGAAGTGGACTTTTCCGATACGAGTCTGACTGAAATAAACCGACAATCCGTTCATGGAAGTAGTCCTTGTTACAATGAGGTGAAAGATAGGAAATTTTTGTTTACTGCAAATTATGGGCAAGGAAATGTGGTTGTTCAGCCGTTAAACGAATCAGGTGCTATTGAGGTTGTGTCCGATATCCAGGACTACACAGAGGCGGCGTCTTCGCTTGGAGTTGATTCGCATCCGCATACAATTAGAAATATACCGGGCACAAATCGGTATATTGTGACTGATTTGGGGATGAATCGTTTGATCGTCTATGAATTTGACGAAGCTCAAGCGAAGTTGGTTTTTGTGGAGGAAGTGTTGACGGGGGATCAAACAGGCCCGCGTCATGTAGCTTTCCACCCAACTTTACTAAGATTGTATGTGATCAATGAGCTGGATTCCTCTATACTGGTCTACTCATACAATGAGGATGGAGGAGGTTTGAAGCAGATTCAAAAAGTAAAAACCATTCCTGATGATTTTGAAGGGACAAATTCTTGTGCGGATATTCATATCGCGTCGTCGGGTTTATTTCTCTACGCATCCAACCGTGGACATCATTCTATCGCTTCGTTTGCTGTTTCTTCGGATGGGACGCTACAAGTATTAGACCACATCTTCTCTGGGGGAGAGTGGCCTCGAAGTTTTGCGCTTGTGCCGGATGGGAAGTTTCTATTAGTTGCAAATGAGCGCACGCATCAGATCGATGTCATGACTATTCATGAGGATGGCTTGGTGACTGATACTGGGAAGTCCTACTCTGTAAATCGGCCTGTTTGCGTGAAGGTTATTGAGAGAAAAAAGTAAAAAGGCTCTCCTATTTTTAAAATGTAGAAATTTACAAGTTGATTCGCTCTCTAAGCCCTTTCCGTTTCATATGGAGAAGGGCTTTTGTTTATCTTGACGGCTAATAGGGATTTCCCTATTACTTGGATAATACCTTGACCCATAGAATATCCTTAAATATAATTAGTTATGTCGAGTAGTAACTAATTATATCTAATGATAAATAGGTGGGTTTTGATTGAAAAAAAGAGCATGGCTTTTTGTAATTAGTTGTTTGTTACTTTTCTCTGCAGGTTGTTCTGCTGAGAGGGCGGATATGTCGGCTGAACCGGTTGAAATTATGGTGTCAGCCGCTGCTAGTTTAACGGATGCTTTGACGGACATGAAAACTAGCTTTGAACAGCAACATGAAAATATTAGAGTCACTTTTAACTTTGGCAGTTCAGGAAAGCTGGTGCAGCAAATTGAGCAAGGTGCGCCGTCAGATGTGTTCTTATCCGCAAGTTCAAAGGATATGAATACATTGGATGAAGGGGAGCTGTTAGTAGAAGGAACACGTACTGATTTTACGGCGAATGAACTGGTCTTAATCACAAATAAGGATGAGTCTTTGACTGTGGAATCGTTTGAAGATATTGATCCGTCGGCAATTACGCATTTTGCCATTGGGGAGCCTGAAAGTGTGCCGGTTGGGCGTTATACAAAAGAAGTGTTGGAGAATATTGGCTTATGGGAGCCGTTGCAGGATAAGATGGTGTTAGGCTCGGATGTGCGCCAAGTGTTGACGCATGTGGAAATGGGCAATGCGGATTTAGGTGTGGTTTATTCTAGTGATGCGAAAATGTCGGACAAGGTGAAAGTGTTGGCGACTGCTAATGTGGAATGGCATGAGCCGATTGTCTATCCTGGTGCGGTTGTTTCGGAAACTAAACATCCTGAAGAAGCTAAAGCGTTTTTGGCGTTTTTAACAGGTGATGAAGGAAAAGAAATTTTGAAGAAATATGGTTTCCAGTAAGTAGGGGGAATACTTGTGACTGTGACTGACTACACACCATTGATGTTATCGTTAAAAATAGCGGGGATCTCGACTGTTATTGTGTTCATAACGGGTGTGTTTTTTGCTCATTTATTTTCGAGAAAACAATTTTTTGGTAAAAGTATTATTGAATCATTATTTCTATTGCCATTGGTGCTACCGCCGACTGTTGTTGGTTTTGGGCTGCTCATTCTGTTTGGTAAAAAAGGATGGATCGGTAGTTGGCTGTTAGAGTGGTTTGATGTTCAGATTGTATTTACGTGGATTGGTGCGGTGATTGCGTCGATTGTCGTTTCTTTTCCGTTGATGTATCAAAGTGCGAGTGCGGCATTTGATAGTTTAGATAGTCGAATGGAAAATGCCGCTCGGACGATGGGGGCTTCAGAGTGGAAGGTATTTCGAACGATCACCTTTCCGCTTGCCTGGCCGGGGTTGTTGGCGGGATTGGTATTGTCGTTTGCGCGTGGACTTGGTGAGTTTGGTGCGACATTAATGTTAGCTGGCTATATTCCGGGCAAGACGGATACGATTCCGATGGCCATCTACTTTGCAGTAGAATCGGGGCAAACGGAAAAGGCAGCTTTTTGGGTCGTTATTATCGTAGCACTCGGTTTCAGTACGATTATGTGGTTGAATTGGTGGAGCAGGCGTAATATGCAGCGGTATAAAAATGGACATACATAAGTGGGTGTTTGGATGTTAGACGTGCAAATAAAAAAAGCATTGGCACATTTTTCAGTGGATGTTCACTTGAAAATAGAGGATGAAATTGTTGTGTTAGTCGGGCCTTCGGGGTCGGGGAAAACGACGATTTTGAATGTGATTGCCGGACTTGATCAGCCAGATGAGGGCTTAGTGACGTTGAATGGGGAAGTGTATTTTCAAGGGAAAGGTCAATCATTGCCGCCGCAGAAAAGAAATGTTGGGTACTTATTCCAAGACTATGCGCTGTTTCCACATATGACGGTAGAAAAGAATATTAACTATGGTGTGAAAGATAAAATTGCGCTGTCGCGCAGTGATCAATTGCTTAGTGTGTTAGGGATTGGGCATTTAATCAAAAAATATCCCCACCAGATTTCAGGTGGAGAAAAGCAACGAGTCGCGTTGGCGCGTGCCTTGGTGACGGAGCCTTCTGTTTTATTATTAGATGAGCCGTTGTCTGCCTTGGATCGTGAAACGCGTATTGAGTGTCAAGACGAACTACTGAGACTCCATTACATGTGGAAAATTCCATTTATTATTGTGACGCATGATATGGATGAGGCTGAAAAGTTAGGTGATCGTATTCTGTTCCTTGAACAAGGGGTCATTAAGGAGTCTCGTACATAATTTCCCCTGTTCGTGATAGGTCATAGCCTCCAATTGCCTCGAGTTCATTTTGGAAGGATTCAGATTGCACAATACTTTGTAATTGCTCGATGAACTCGGCGTTTTTCGGCGTCTTCATGATAACCAAGTCATAATGCTCTTGAATAATGGGGATAAAGTCGACGTCGACGAGGCGGGCGGCTTTTTCAATACCTACGCCTACATCGGCTTGACCACTAACTACCTTACTTGCGACTCCAATATGGCTCGATTCCTCTGTGTCATAGCCTTTGACCGTATGGGGTGTGATACCTGATAGTCGTAACTGCTCATCAATTAATACCCTAGCGCCCGACCCTTTTTCTCGATTTATCATTGTAATGCCGGGTGTTAGAAAGTCGGTCCATGTTTGAATGTTTTTCGGGTTTCCTTTCGCGACATAAAAGCCTTCCCAGCGCGATAGAAGATGGAGAACGATATAGGAATGCCCAACTAAAATTCTGCGAATATAAGGAAGATTATAGCTATCCGTATCCCCATCAAATAAGTGTGTGCTCACAACATCTGCTTTCCCTTGATACATGTCAACCAAGCTATTCAAGCTGCCTGTATAGGAACGGAGAGGGCGGATGGTTGTTGAGCTTTTTTCAATATAGTTGGCTAGAATATCCAAGCTAATATCTTGCCCGCTAATGATGATTTGCCTAAGTGAAGTGGATGCCGATTCAGGGCTTTTGGTCATTGACGGCGATGGTTTCATAACAACATGTCCACTTTTTGCTTGTTCTTTATATGTATGGAGGTCCTGGGCATCAACGCGTATTTGTCGTCCGACACGGTAGGAAGGCAACACCCCTTTTTTGATCAAATCATAAACGGTCAATTTTGATACTTTTAAAATATGGGCAATTTCTTCAGTTGTATAGGAAATAGATTCGGTCATGCTCGTGTTCGCCTCCTTGAAAGAGTCTTATCTCGTTAGTATAGCAAAGCGTGTAGGTATCGCCTAATCGGGTTTCGTTTTGTCGTAGAAAAGGGGCGTCTATGGTAAAGTGGGGGATAAGAAAAAGTTTGGAGGCGTTAGATAATGAAAGAAATGACGACGACTGAGTTACAACAATTACTAGAGCAGGGGCAGGAACTGAATTTAGTGGATGTGCGCGAGCTAGATGAAGTGGCACAAGGGATGATTCCGGGTGCAATTCATATTCCTTTAGGGGAAGTAGTAGAGCGTCTGGACGAGTTGGACAAAGCGAAGCCATATATTCTGATTTGCCGTTCTGGTGGGCGCAGTGGGCGTGCTTCTGAATTTCTGGATGCGGAAGGCTATGATGTTACAAATATGGTCGGCGGCATGCTGGCGTGGGAAGGCGCCACTGAATAATAGACAATTTCAAGGACCTTTCGGGGTTCTTTTTTTGATTCGAAAATAGGACATATCTTTCAAGGACGCTGCGTATAGTGAAGGAAAAAGGCGGTGTCCCTATGAAGCGATGGTTTATCATTGGTTTACTTTTTGTCTGTTCGTTAGGAGTCGTCCTCTATGGTGTAAAGGCATCAGATCGAAGCTTTTTCATGCCGGAGGATTTGGGTGGTGTAAAGATTGTTGTGGACCCAGGTCATGGAGGATTGGATGGCGGGGCTTCAGCAGGCGATGTAGTGGAGCGTGATATTACGTTGAGTATTGCGCACGAGCTGAAAAAACGACTTGAAAAGAAGGGTGCAACAGTGGTTATGACTCGGCTGAAAGGCGGCGACGCATTGGCTGAACATGCCCCAGAGGAAAAGTTTAATTCGACGCGTGAGCGGAAGGTGGCTGATTTAAAACTTAGGGAAAACATCGCAATTGATGAAAATCCTGATATGTTTATCAGTGTGCATGTCAATTCAATTCCGCAGGAAAAATGGCGAGGGTCACAAGTTTTTTATCATCCTGAAGGAAATCCAGGTGGTGAACAGCTTGCGAAATCGATACAGGAATCTTTCCGTGGGAATTTAAAAAATACGGAACGTGAAGCGATGGCAATTGAGAGAGTTTATTTGTTGAAAAAAGTACCAATGCCGTCTGTACTTGTGGAAACAGGTTTTTTATCCAACCCAGAGGAACGGGGCTTATTGGTAGATCCGGCCTATCAAAAAAAAGTTGCTGACGCTATTTTACAGGGGATTATTGAATTTCATCAGGTGGAAGAAAAATGAGCATTTACTCACTTTGTCAATAAGTTGTTATGGTATACTTGGAGGTGAATGAATAAACCTCCAAGGAGTGTCGACATTGATTAATGAGCAAACGGTACGTGAATTGTTAGGTCAGTTGAAGGATCCGTTTTTACATAAAACGCTTGAGGAGACACAGGGAATTACTGAAGTGTCCATCAAGCCAGAAAAGAATCACGTAAGTGTCAAGGTGGCAATTGCGAAAGTAAATACAGCTGAACAAATGCCGTTGCAGATGAAGGTTGTTGAGTTATTGAAGGGTGCTGGAGCAGGTTCTGTCGGTATCCGTTTTGAGGAATTACCGAGAGAAACGTTGGAGCAATTCCGTGGGACTGCAACGGAAGCAGAAGCTCAGGATTTTTTATCTCCGCTGAGTAGTGTCGATTTTATATCCATTGCGTCCGGTAAAGGCGGCGTTGGGAAATCGACGGTGTCAGTTAACCTAGCGGTGGCACTTGCGCGTCTTGGTAAAAAAGTTGGACTCATCGATGCAGATATTTATGGCTTCAGTGTGCCGGATATGATGGGTGTAACGGATTTACCAGTCGTTCGTGGTGACCGGATTATACCTGTTGAACGTCTAGGCGTTAAAGTGATTTCAATGGGCTTTTTCGTCGAAGATAACGCGCCAGTTGTTTGGCGTGGCCCGATGCTTGGAAAAGCACTCGACCAGTTTTTCCGTGACGTGGAATGGGGAGATTTAGACTATCTTCTACTTGACCTCCCGCCAGGAACAGGGGACGTTGCACTTGATATCCATCAAATGATTCCGATGTCTAAGGAGATTGTCGTGACGACTCCACATCCAACAGCTGCGTTTGTAGCGGCACGTGCAGGGGCGATGGCACTTCAAACGGATCATGAATTACTGGGTGTTATTGAAAATATGTCTTGGTTCGAATCAAAAACGTCTGGTGAACGCGAATTCGTCTTCGGTCAAGGTGGCGGTGTGAAACTGGCTGAAGAACTCCGTACTGAGCTACTGGGTCAGATTCCGCTCGGACAACCGGATTGGAATGATGAGGATTTTGCTCCGTCAGTTTATGCAGGAGATCATCCAATTGGACAGATTTACACAGGTATTGCAGAAAATATTGTTAATAAAACAACAAAATCATAAGCTGGTGAAGCGGAGTGGGCTATTTGCCTCCTCCGCCTCCACCACTACTCCCGCTTCCACCTGACGAAGATTCTTGACCTTTTGAGTCTCCTCCTCCCCCATTACCTTCCGCTGGTTTGACCTCGCCTGCTTTTAAAATAAGTTCCTGCCATTTTGTTTGTAAAAGTGGACTATTGATTGTTTCTCCAACAACCTTTTCCAAATGCTTTTTCATATTTCCAGACTGCATAACCGTTTCCAATTGTTTTTGCATATCAGGTTGTCCAAAAAATTCTTCCATTTCTTTTTGGAAGGAAGAATCATCCATCAGTAACTTCATAATTTCTTGTTGCTGTTCCTTCATGCTTTTTGCAATGGTTTCCGTGAACTTAGGATCTTCAAATGTCTTTTTCCAAAACTCTTCTCCTTTCTTTGATAATAATGTGTCTTCGATAGATTTTTTCACCTCAGGTTGATTCAAAATAAGAAGCTCTTTGAATTCGGGGTCTGCAAGCATTTGTTTAATGGCTTTTTTGCCATCCTCCGTTTGCAACGTGTCCGTCATCATCTTTTTTAATTCGTCGTATGTGGGACCGGATTGTTGTACCCCGCATCCGGTTAAAAGAAAAACGAGTAACAGTAAATGAAAACACTTTTTTTTCATGGAAAACCTATTCCCTTCCACAAGCATTTTCATTTATTGTTCACAATATGACGTGGAATATGCATGAAGCGTGTAAGTAAATAGATTTTTTGTCGAAACGTTGTTACACTATTGAGAGCACTAAACAAACGGAGGATTATTGTCGTGACTATACGAAATTGGGTAAAATTCTTTTTTAATGCATTAATGATCGGTGGAATTGTGACAGCAGTCATGGGACTAATTGTCCGATGGGAATTCTTTTCGCAATATTTAACTGATGGTGAGTACTGGCAATTCACTGGCGCTCTGCTGTGGATGGTGTTTCTTGGGTTTACAATGAGTGTTGTTGCTCAAATGGGCTTCTTTGCTTATTTAACAATTCACCAATTCGGTGTCAATATGTTTAAAACGTTGACGCTTTGGAATTGGGTTCAGTTATTGATCATAGCAGTCGTTTTGTTTGACCTCATATTTTTCCGCTTCCGTTTAACTTCTGATGATACGGGACGGACGTTTTTGTATATTGGTTTGCTGATATCGCTAGTAGGTGTGTCAGCTATTACAGCTTATTTCAAGGCGAAATGGACAAAAAAACATACGCTTATTTCAGCGTTGTTTTTCATGATTGTTGTGACGACGCTTGAATGGCTGCCGGCATTGATGGTGCGCTCGGGCAATATCGATACGTGGGTGACAATTTTACTATTCCCGTTACTGGCGGTGAATGCTTATCAGTTGTTGCTGTTGCCGAAGTATAATAGGCAGTCAGATGAAGATAAGATCAAGCTGGAGGAACGTAGAAAAGCACGGAAAACAGCTAAAGCGAACTAAAAATCTGTGACATTCTCCGGAGGATTTGTCTGCTGAATGCAGATAAACAGCGCAGTTGCCAATATGGCGACTGCGCTGTTTGTTAGTTCGGTATTTTCTTCGTTTTCACTGTTGTTTTGAATAACATATCCTCGATAGTTGTAAATGTCCGACCTTTATACACTTTTTTTAGTTCAGTCAGTACGATATGATCGCCGCGATGATGGGGAATGGAAATGATTTCTCCTTCTACAATGGGTGGAGAATCGCCGCCATGCCAAACGATGGAAGAGCCAAGTGCATTTATTTCTGCTTCCCAGAGTTGTGTGTGGAGGGACTGAGGAAATACTTCATCCACAGTGCGGAACCAAAGTGGTCTCACCTCGAAAAGAGTTTCAAATTGCTCAAGCTGCTGAGGGAATAGCGATGTGTTTTGCTCGTAAGCATTGCCCTGATTGCCAAGAAGTCCAACAGGGATATTTTTTTCATGGATGAGTCGAATAGTTTCTGGGAATCGTTTAGCCCAATCTATATCGACAAATAACAGTGGATACGGCTTATCTAATTGTTGAATCCATTGTTCCACTTCAACATCGCCGAATGAAATATTGACGGTCAATACGGATCCGCTTGTCCCTCGAGTAATAACGGCAGGCTCGTCTGTCAGGCGGAAAACGCTTGTCAATGATGCCTGCTCAGGCAACGGGGGGAGAAGTAAGGATAGTCCAAGGCAAGCGACGAAAACCATAAAAAATTTGTTACGCATATGTTGTCCCCCTTGTGCACAATCTATTGTAAGTTATGAAACAGATTTGACTAATATGCAAAAGATGTGATACTATGTAAAAGTTGCTGTCGCGAATAAACTTTTTTAAGAAAAACCTTGAAAAAGAATTTATTCTTGCTATAATGAAATTTGTCATGAAGGACATGCACGCAAAAGTAGTTATTATTCCGCAGTAGCTCAGTGGTAGAGCAATCGGCTGTTAACCGATCGGTCGTAGGTTCGAGTCCTACCTGCGGAGCCATATTGCTTCCATAGCTCAGTAGGTAGAGTGCTTCCATGGTAAGGAAGAGGTCACCGGTTCGAATCCGGTTGGAAGCTCCAGAGCGACTTTTTGTTTCGCTTACATATCTCCTTTAAAATTGGGAGAAGCAAGTAGCGTACTTAAGTACGTGACTGACAGAGCGAGTGAAGTTGACGCAGTAATGCGCCGCTTATCGCAATTTTTAACAGAGGCCCCTTGGTCAAGCGGTTAAGACACCGCCCTTTCACGGCGGTAACACGGGTTCGAATCCCGTAGGGGTCACCATTTTTTTAAAAATAGTATTAATGCTTATCTACTCTTCCGTTAAAATTGGGAGAAGCAAGCAAGGCAAGGAAACAATCGAGAAAGCGAAGGAGCGTACATAAGTACGTGACTGAGCGCACGAGTGAAGTTGACGCAGAATTGCGCAGCTTATCACAATTTTAACTTGGTGGGGTAGCGAAGTGGCTAAACGCGGCGGACTGTAAATCCGCTCCCTCCGGGTTCGGCGGTTCGAATCCGTCCCCCACCACCATTTATTTTAAATGTAATTGAAAACTTATGCCAATCCCGTTAAAATTGGGAGGAGCAAGCAGAACAAGGAAGCAATTGAGTTTTTAAGGAACTTCGACAAAGGTCGCGACATCCTGTCGCAAAGTCGAAGTCAGCACATCCTGTGCAAGCGAGCGTACTCAAGTACGTGACTGACTGAACGATTGAAGCTGACGCAGTAATGCGAAGCTTATCGCAATTTTAATCTTGGGGTATAGCCAAGCGGTAAGGCAACGGACTTTGACTCCGTCATTCGTTGGTTCGAATCCAGCTACCCCAGCCATTTTCTGTTTTTAGTTTTACCTTACCTAACCATGTTTATTACAATAAGTACGACTGAACCCTTTTCATATCTGAATTGGGTTTTTTATTTTATCAAAAAATAGCTGAAAGACGAATAAATATTCAGATACTTGTCGAGTTGAGTCAAAGCCTCTTATAGACTTACAATAGAGTTATTGTAATGGGGAGGTAGTTTGATATGAAGCAGCTAGACATTTCGATTATTGGAGTTCCACTTGATTTTGGACAAAGTCGTCGCGGGGTAGATATGGGGCCGAGTGCCATTCGTTATGCAGGTGCCGTCGGGAGAATCGAAGCGATTGGTCATCAGGTAACGGATGAAGGGGATATCCCAGTTGGAGCTTCTGAGCATAAAGAACATATCGAATCAACGCTTAAAAATTTAGATGAAGTGATTCAAGCGAATACAGCACTTGCGGTGAAAGTGGCTGCTGTTGTCGAAGCGGGCAAATTCCCTCTCGTGCTAGGTGGGGATCATAGCATAGCGATTGGAACGCTGGCAGGTCTTTCAGATAAATACAGTAATCTAGGAGTCATTTGGTACGATGCGCATGCTGATTTGAATACGGCAGAAACATCGCCATCAGGGAATATTCATGGTATGCCGCTGGCTGCAAGTATCGGTTTAGGACATGAGGATCTTGTGAATTTATACAGCAAGAAGCAAAAAGTGAAGCCAGAGAATGTAATTATTATCGGCGCCCGCTCTGTGGATCCGGGTGAACGAGAATTGATTAAAGAGCAAGGCATTAAAGTATATACCATGCATGAAATTGACCGTGATGGTATGACAGCTGTGATGAAGGACGCAATTGCTTATTTACGTTCACGTAATGTAGATGGCGTGCACTTGTCACTCGATCTGGATGGACTCGACCCACTATATACGCCGGGCGTTGGAACGCCAGTACCGGGCGGTATTAGCTATAGAGAAAGTCATCTGGCGATGGAAATGTTAGAGGACTCTGGACTGGTTACTTCAGCTGAATTTGTGGAAGTAAATCCGATTTTAGATGAAAAAAATAAAACAGCAGATGTTGCAGTTGGTTTAATGGGTTCATTATTTGGAGAAAAGTTACTGTAATTATAGAAGTGTCGGGGAGAAATTTATTTCTTCTCGGCATTTTTAATTTTCTTTTGCTTATTAAAAAATTCTAGGAATAGAGAGGCAAATCTCTATCATCTCTGTTAAAATAAAACTAATTCGAGTGAAGTTCCTGCTGCAAATGATTCTAGGCTTAGAAGCTATTATGCCGCAGTATAATTAATTTTTTTAAAAAATGAAACCTGTCGACACCTTCATACGTATAGAAGAGACAGCCGCATAGAGCGGAGGATGAATGCACATTGGATGATTTGGTCAATAGACGAGTGAATGAAGTCCTGAAGGGGCGCCAGGATGCTTTTGAGGAAATTGTGACCCTATTTCAGCATCGCTTATATCAAGTGTGTTATAGGATGCTTGGCAACGTGCAGGAGGCGGAGGATATCGCTCAAGAAGCGTTTGTTCGTGCCTACACAAATATCCATACTTACGATCAAAACCGGAAATTTTCAACGTGGCTGTTTCGGATTGCGACCAATTTATGCATCGATCGAATCCGTAAAAAGAAACCGGATTATTATCTTGATGCAGAAGTGCCAGGTACAGAAGGTTTGAATATGTACTCACGAATTGCCGCACCCGATGAATTGCCGGAAGAGCAAGTCGAAAAGATGGAAATGCAGGAACGGATTCATTATGAAATCGGTCGACTACCTGATAAATACCGTTCAGTCATTATTTTAAGGTATATCGAGGAGTTACCCTTGCAGGAAATTAGTGATATTTTGAAATTGCCATTAGGAACTGTCAAAACCCGTGTCCATCGAGGCCGGGAAGCACTGCGCAAGCAGATGAGCAATATGTAGGAGGGAAAAGTATGAATACGTGTCCGGAACACATCGTTCATTATATGCACGCGTATTTAGACGGTGATATAAGCCGCGATGAAGAACGGGAGTTGAAACAGCATCTGGATAGCTGTGGGCAATGTAAGGAAATGATGAATGGGCTAACGGAGTCTATTGCTTTTATAGGGAGTGCTGTCCAAATACAAGCACCGGCTAACTTTGTGAATGGAGTCATGGCTCGTCTTCCGAAGGAGAAGTCTCAAGCAGGCTTTCAACGCTTACTGCGCAGGCATCCGTTTTTGGCGGCTGCTGCTATGTTCGTTATTCTTATGAGTGCATCACTTTTTTCAAGCTATGGCAACGACCAGCAATTTTCAGTGACGAAGCAACCGAATTTAATTGTCGAAGGGCAAACGGTGCTGGTGCCGGAAGGTGAAACGGTGAAAGGGAATATTGTTGTGAAAAACGGCGAATTGCGTATTGAAGGTCAGGTAGAAGGCAATGTTACAGTCATTCACGGCTCTAAATATATGGCGTCAACAGCGGTAGTGACGGGAACAAGCGAGGAAATCGATAAAGTATTTGATTGGCTGTGGTATCAGATGAAGACAACCTTCAAGAATGTTTTCTCAGCTCCGACAAAAGAAGAGCCGGTGACTGAGTGAATAAGGCGACTGGTGTGGACCGCTACAGCGGACGCTCAGTCGCTTTTGCTTTTATCTGGATTTTTTCAAGGAAGCACAGTCTAGCGTCAGTATGATATACTGTAGGCAAATGAAATTGTGTAAGAAGGTAGGCGAAGCACATGCCCAAGTGGGGAGAACTAATCGATTTAAGTCCAGTAGCAGCACTTGTTAATATTGTGGATGTGCTTCTTGTCTGGTTTGTTTTTTATCAGCTTATTAAAGTTATTAAGGGAACCAAAGCGGTCCAATTGCTAAAAGGAATATTCGTTATTATTCTCGTCAGTGTTTTAACTGATGTCTTCGGCCTTGATACCATTGGTTTTTTGATGGGAGAAGTACTCCAATGGGGATTTTTAGCCATTATTATTATCTTCCAGCCTGAGTTAAGACGGGCGCTTGAGCAGCTAGGGAGAGGGCGTATATTCGCTCGTACGAATGTACAGGAGAATGAGGAAAGAGAACGTTTAATGACCGCACTGACAAAGTCTGTGAGTTATATGGCGAAACGCCGAATTGGGGCACTGATTTCCATTGAAAAAGAAACAGGACTTAGTGAATATATCGAGACAGGTATCCCATTACATGCAGATATAACGTCTGAGCTGTTGATTAATATATTTATCCCGAATACACCGCTTCATGATGGAGCAGTCATTCTCCAGAAAAAACAAATTGCCGCAGCGGGTTGTTATTTGCCGTTATCGGAGAGTTCATTTATTTCAAAAGAGCTTGGGACGCGTCATCGTGCGGCAATTGGGCTGAGTGAAGTTACGGATGCAATCACGGTAATTGTGTCGGAAGAAACAGGAGCTGTTAGTATTACAGCAGCTGGTGATTTGGATAGAAACTTGAGCATGGAGGAATTTGAAACACGCTTACGTAAGGTGTGGTTTGGTTCAGAGCCTGAACAGGTTGAGCACTCCATCTGGAAGTGGGGGAAGAAAAATGGATAAATTAATGGATAGCCCATGGTTTCTTCGACTCACAGCCTTATTTCTTGCCATCGCTCTGTTCGTGTCTGTCAGGGTGACAGAAGAAGATAATACGGTCGGCGATGCACAGGATATTATCCGTGATGTTGCAGTGGATGTCTTTTATGACAATGAGAATTTAGTGGTAACGGGTGTGCCTGAAAAAGTGGATATGACAATAGATGGGCCGAAAAATATAGTTCAATCGACAAAGATGTTGAAAGATTTCACCTTGAAAGTAGATTTACAGGATTTACCGTTGGGGCGGCATACTGTTGAGATTATACCTGAAAATATCTCCGATAAACTGCGGGTGCGCATAGATCCAGTGACAATTGAGGTTGTCATTGAAGAAAAAATTACAGAAACCTTTAAAGTAGACCCTGAGCTCAATGAGCGTCTACTCGCCGAAGATTTTATTGTTACGAAGATGGATGTAATGCCAAGAACGATAGAAGTAACAGGTGCAAAGAGTGTCATTGAATCGATTAACTTTGTGAAAGCATCTGTGACAGGTGAAAAGGGCATTAATAAGTCATTTGAACATCAGGCGAGAGTCCGTGTACTGGATAAAGACTTGACGAAATTGAACGTGACGATTGTTCCGGAGCAGGTGACGGTCAAAGTTGAAATTGAGGAATATAATAAAGAAGTTCCGGTTGTATTAAAAACGCGTGGTGTACCGAGTGTGGGTGTAACAATCGATGGTATTACGTCTGAGGAAAAAACAATTCGCTTATTTGGTTCACGTAAAGTGTTGGAGAAAATAACGGAATTTGTCGTTGACGTGGATGTTTCCGAAGTTGTGGGGCAGGGCACCTTAGATGTGGAATTAAAGAAACCAAAAGGCGTTTCACAATTATCTTTGGATAAAATTAAAGTGAATATAGACGCCTCCACGTTGGACTTCAATGAGGAAGCGTCCAACCCGAACCTGCCGGTTGATAACGAGCAAGTTGCTACAAAAGAATTTTCAAACATACCTATTTCGGTGAAAGGGCTTGATGAAAAATTCAAAGGCTCATTTGTGAAACCGACGGATGGTCTGACTGTATTGACTGTAACGGCAGAAAAAAATGTAATTGATGCATTGGTACAATCTGATTTCAACGTATACATTGATGCGTCGGAGACGATAGATGAGGGAGAGAAAGTTTTAGTTGTTTCAGTAGAAGGCCCATCCAATGTAAAATGGAAGCTTTCAAATGATGAAGTAACGATGCATATTGAACTTGCCTGAGGATTCGACTGAATGTACAGGAATTGAAAGGGAGAATGGAAATGACAAAGTATTTCGGGACTGATGGTGTCCGTGGAGTCGCCAATAAAGAATTGACACCAGAGCTCGCATTTAAACTGGGTAGAATGGGTGGCCATGTATTAACGAAAGAAGTGCAAGGGAAATCACAAGTGCTTGTCGGAAGAGATACGCGTATCTCAGGTCAGATGCTTGAAAGTGCCTTGATTGCAGGGCTTTTGTCGACAGGGGTCGAAGTGATGACGCTTGGCGTAATTAGTACACCTGGTGTTGCTTACTTAACAAGAGTTATGAATGCACAGGCTGGCGTGATGATTTCAGCTTCGCATAACCCAGTTGAAGATAACGGCATTAAGTTTTTTGGTGCTGACGGATACAAGCTAACGGATGAGCAGGAAGAGGAAATTGAGCTACTGCTAAATGCGGGGGAAGACACTTTGCCTCGTCCGGTGGGAGCGAGCATTGGATCCATTACAGAATACTTTGAAGGTGGCCATAAATATATTCAATACCTTAAACAGACGGTCGATGAGGAGTTCACGGGTATCCATGTCGCACTCGATTGCGCGCATGGTGCAACATCCCCGCTCGCAACACATCTATTTGCGGATTTGGATGCGGATTTGTCGACGATGGGTGCTTCTCCAAATGGCTTGAATATTAACGATGGCGTTGGTTCAACTCACCCTGAGGAATTAGCGAAATTAGTCCTTGAAAAAGGTGCTCATATTGGTTTGGCATTTGATGGAGACGGTGATCGTTTGATCGCAGTTGATGAAAATGGACAAATCGTAGATGGAGACCAAATTATGTACATTATTGCTCGTCATCTTCAATCGGAAGGCCGATTGAAATCGAATACAGTTGTTTCAACAATCATGAGTAACTTGGGCTTTTACAAAGCGCTTGAAGAGCATGATATAGAAAGTATAGCAACAGCTGTTGGTGATCGTTATGTTGTAGAAGAAATGAGAAAAGGGAATTATAATCTTGGTGGTGAACAGTCAGGCCATATTGTTTTCCTGGATTATAATACAACGGGTGATGGACTACTGACAGGTTTGCAACTCGTTAATATTATGAAACGAACAGGACGAAAGCTATCTGATCTTGCTGGGGAAATGACAATTTATCCACAGAGACTTGTGAATATTCGTGTGACTGATAAAAATGCGGTAACAGATAATGAGCGAGTGGCGAAAGTTATTGAAGAAGTTGAGCAGGAAATGGCTGGCGACGGTCGCGTGCTTGTTCGTCCTTCAGGCACGGAGCCGCTTGTCCGGGTTATGGTGGAGGCTTCAACGGAAGAGGATTGCGAACGACTCGTTGAACAGATTGCCGAAGTTGTTCGTCAAGAAATGGGAATGGAATAATAGACTGGAGATGCCGTGATTGTTGGCATCTTCTTTTTTATTTCCATATAAAAAGGCCATTTGCATGGCAGTGAGTGAAGAAATACACTACCATGCAAATGACCTATTGAACTCAATATCTTTTCTGGAATTTATTTCGTATAACGATAGCTGACGAATTTAGAATGAGCAAAGCGACTAACAGAACGATAATCGTTGCTGCTGCTAGATTGGCGTATTCTGCAACGAGTGAGGAATCGAGTGTCCAATAATAGATTTGCATCGGCAGTACGGTGAATTTATCGAAAATGCCTCCCGGAAAAGGCATCAATAATGCTGGAATTCCGATAACGACTAATGGTGCTGTTTCCCCAATGGCACGTGATAAAGATAGAATGGCACCCGTTAGGATACCAGGTAGTGCAACGGGTAAGATTGTTGTTTTAATCGTTTGCCATTTGGTAGCGCCCATTCCATAAGAGGCTTCGCTTAAATGGTTGGGTACTGACCGGATGGCTTCTTGGCTAGCAACAATGACAATCGGCAAAATAAGCAATGCCATCGTTAAGCCGCCTGCTAAAATAATATTACCGAACTGCATGGCTCTGACAAAAACGGTTAAACCCAAAATACCGTAAACGATAGAAGGAACGCCTGCTAGGTTAGCAATATTCGTTTGAATAAGACCTTGTAGTTTGCCTTTTTTAGCATATAGTTCTAGATAAAGTGCTGTCCCAACGCCTAAAAACAGAGTGACAGGAACAACGACAAACATTAACCAGGCGGTACCGAGAATCGCACCCATAATACCGGCTCGTTCAGGGCGAGTAGATAGCTTACCTGTTAGGAAATCCATATTGATCCATCCGATACCTTGGGAGACAACACGATAGATCAGGACAGCTAGGATAATAAGTCCAAACAGTGTGGACAGCAGAAAGATGAATTTAGCAAAGCTATTCAGTAGCAATCTGAAATTAACTCTCCGTGTAACGCTACCTTGATTCACTTGCTCCATATTAATATTCCTCCCTAAATTTACGTGAAACGGCTCTTGCAATGATATTCATCACGAGTGTGAAGACGAATAATGTCATGGCAACTGCATAAAGGCTATAGTAAACAGTCGATCCAGTGGCAGCATCTCCACCGGTTACTTCGACGATATAAGCGGTCATCGTCTGCATAGACTGTGTAATGTCGAATGTAAAGTTTTTCGTGCTACCACTTGCAATAGTCACAATCATCGTTTCACCAATCGCTCGCGAAATGCCGAGTACGAAGGAGGCGATGATGCCTGATAGGGCAGCGGGGATGACGACTTTTCTTGTCACTTCTAGTTTAGTTGAACCTAAACCGAGTGCACCATCACGCATAGCTTGTGGTACAGAGCTCATAGCATCCTCTGATAAGGAAGCAATCATCGGAATGATCATGACGCCCATAACAATACCTGGACTTAAAATATTTGTGGCCTGTAGATTTGGAATTACTTCGCGTAATAAGGGTGTGACGAATGTGAAGGCGAAAAAGCCATAGACAATCGTTGGAACCCCTGCAAGAACTTCTAATAATGGTTTAACAACTTTTCGTACACGTTCTGACGCGTATTCACTTAAATAGATAGCTGTCATGAGTCCGATAGGGACAGCGACAAGCATGGCAATGAGTGACGAAGTGACCGTTCCCAGGATGAGAGGGAGCACGCCGAATTCAGGTGTTTGACTCAGTGGTTTGAGTACAGTTCCCGTGAAAAAGTCAATAAACGGTACGCGTCTGAAAAACTCAATCGTCTCAGATAGTAATGTATAGATAATCCCAATTGTCGTTAAAATGGACACAGAAGCGATCAAGAACAGAAGGGTAGGAATCGCTTTTTCAAATAGTTCTTTGATGTTTCTTGATTGCCTTTTTTGTTCAATCAATTCCCGGATATTGGGCTCTTTATTGGTTGTGGACATTGTGCCAAGCACTCCTTCTACCATGTATAGGTAATAAGAAGATGAGCCGTAACTTCATCAGCAGAAGTTCTTTGCTGGTGTAAGTTACGGCCACTGGTGGAATTAGCACCCATCATCTTATGTTGTATTATTTCAAGCCGTTTAAGAAATCTACATTGGCTTTTGCTTCTGCATCAGGAATCGGTGCGAAGCCCGTTTCTCCTGCAAATGTATTGACATTGTTCATTGCATAGATTGCGAAGTCTAGTACTTGTGCTTTGTCTTTTGCATTATCCACATTCAAGTAAGTAAAGACAGGGCGTGTAAAGTCGGCATAGTCGCCATCCTCTGAAATAGTATCAAGTGATGGTTCAACTGGACCACTTCCGAAGTCTACATGTACTGCGCCTAGCTTATCTTGGTTGTTGACGTAGTAACCGAAACCGAAGAATGCAATACCATTTTTGTCTTCAGATACTAAGTTGACAAGTGTTGAATAATCTTGTTGGAGATTGACTGTGCTTACTAGGTCTTGCTTATCAAGAATACTTTCATAGAAGAACTCATACGTTCCGTGGTTTTCGTTTGGTCCCATTGCTTTGATGTCTTCAGCAGGCCAGTCTGGATTGATGTCAGACCATTGTACGATTCCGCTATCTGCTTTAAAAATGCTGACGAGTTGTTCAGGTGTCATTTCTGTAGCCCAGTCATTGTCTTTGTTAATGACGAACGTTAAGCCATCCAATGCTACTTTTAACTCTTTTACTTCGATACCAAGGCTGTCAGCTTCAGCTTGTTCTTCTTCTTTGATATTACGAGAAGCATCGTTAAAGTCTGTGCCGTTTTCAACTAAAAACTTTTTGAATCCAGCGCTTGTTCCCGCGCGGCTTACTTCGACAGAAACTGCTTCTTGTTCATTGATCATATATTCTTCAGCGATTCTAGCCATTAACGGGTAAACTGTTCCAGAGCCGTCAATTGTTACACTACCTTCTAAATCGGCTGATTGACTGTCTTCGACTTTGCTTTCTGTTGCTGGTGTTGTTGAATCAGTATTATCTTTGTTATCTGTTCCTGAATCCGCCCCGCCACATGCTGCTGTGATAACTGCGAGTGCAGCCACTACTAGGAATAAAAGATACTTTTTAAATGACATTTGAATTGTCCTCCCAAAACGGATTTTTTGTTGAAAGATTTGCTCTTTCAATTGTTAGTATAAGGGCTGAATGTAAAGTGAGTATGATGAAAGTGTAAATGATTTGTAAATGTTAAGTTTGATGAATTAAAAAAGACATCCTGGGATGAGGATATCTTTTACATTGTAAGTTAACTTGAATATACCGTTGAAATTCGCTTGGCGCTGGGGGATGCCTCCCACCATAAGCCAAGCAGCTTCGCCGCTAGTCTTATGGTTTCGGCGACCCCCGTAAGGCGCCTGCGCTGGATTGTGGTTAACACGTTCATAAGTCTAGGTAATATAGATAGTATAATTAACCGAAACGACCGTTGATGTAGTCGTTTGTTAATGGGTCTGTTGGATTGTTGAAGATGGTGGCAGTGCGATCGCATTCGACGATTTCGCCGTTCAGGAAAAAGGCGGTGCGATCTGAAATTCGAGCAGCTTGCTGCATGTTATGTGTGACGATAGCGATAGTGACATCGTTTTTGATACTGTCGATCAGCTCTTCTACTTTATGTGTAGAAACGGGATCGAGTGCCGATGTCGGCTCGTCCATTAGAATGACTTCTGGATCAACAGCGAGGCAGCGGGCGATGCATAGACGCTGTTGCTGGCCACCGGAAAGTCCGTAGGCGCTTTTGTGCAGGCGGTCTTTTACTTCGTCCCATAGTGCGGCTTTGCGTAAGCTGTCTTCGACAACCATGTCGAGCATGGCTTTATTGCGGATGCCGTGAATTTTTGGACCGAATGCAACATTTTCATAAATGGATTTCGGGAATGGATTTGGCTTTTGAAACACCATACCTACTTTCGAACGTAACAATTCAACGGGCATTGCTTTCCCGAGGATATTATTACCTTGGAAAGTTAAGTTACCGGAAATCGTTACCTCAGGTACTAGCTCGACCATGCGGTTTAATGTTTTTAAATACGTAGATTTACCACAGCCGGAAGGTCCGATGATTGCTGTCACTTCTTTTTCGTTAATAGACAGATCAATATTTTTGAGAGCGTGAGTCGTTCCATACCACAGGTTCAATCCATTTGTTTCGTAGACGGGTTTATTCCAATTTGTGTTTTTCATAACTTGTAATTGTACATCCTTTTTACGCTCTACTTGTAAGGTCATGATGAGTATCCTCCTCATTAATGTTGGAGCTCTATTTTATCGTTAGTAAAGTCGATATCATTCTTGCTTTATTTATCATAACGAAGGAATGTTGAGAGAGTATGAAGGGGATGTTAAGAGTTTGTAAATGACGAATGGACCTCATTTCAATGAGGTCCATTCGATTTTATTCAAAAATATAATGTAATGCTTTCACGGCTTGGTCGACGGTTTCGACGGTGGCGTGCGCTTTGCGCGATAGTTCTTTCAGTGCGTGGTGATGTGCTTCGTTACGAATAAGGATGAGTGGTTTGTCGAATGCAGCGGCGGCGCTGGCATCCATTGCTGTATTCCATTGTTTATATTGTTCGCCGAAAAGGGCAATAACGATATCGGCTTTCTTCATTAAAATCTCTGTGCGTAAATTATTGAAGTTGGACGCCGCGGCATCTTTGAAAATAGGGCTAGGTTGCTTCCCTAAAATTTCTTCTCCGATGTTGTCGGAACGATCATGGTCTTCCATCGGACCAACGAAGTCGATAGGCAAGTTCAGTGCCGCTACTTTCAGTTTTACTTCTTCTCGCCATGAACTGTGAATTTCTCCTGCTAGGTAAACGGTTAATCGCATATGTCAATCCCTCCTATTAGGAATCATTGTAACACTTTGAATCTATCGATGAAATAAAATAAAACACTCATGATATTGAAATTAGCGAACTCCTGGAATACTCAAACTTTTATGAAGATATTTTGACCTACTACTATGCTACTAAATGTAGATAGGCTATACTTGATTTAATAATGAAAAAATGTTTGCGCTTACATAGGGGGGATATGTATGAGGTTTACAGTGGGGAAAAAATTATGGGGTGGATTTTTATCGGTGCTAGTACTGCTAGTTATTGTCGGTGGAATGGGCTATTGGTCACTGTTAAAGATGAATGACGAATATCGTTTTTTAATTGATGATCGAGTGGAAAAGATACAGCTACTTCAAGAGCTTTTAGCAACTCAGCTTAAAACTGAAAATGATGTGCGAGGCTTTCTTCTATTTAATAATGTCTCCTATTTAACGAATCGGAGCGATTTGAGTGATTTGTTTAATGCCCAGTGGGAGCAATTAAACGGTATGAGTAATGATGACTCTGCGCAATTGTTACTCGATGGGATAATGGGTGGACGTCAAAGCTATACGGAAGCAGCTGATAAGACGATAAGCGAGTTTAATAAAGCGATTAAAGACATGGAGGCGGCTGTCAGCATTGCATCTATTGCTGCCACTCATGATAAGGCGATTGAACAGAAAATTAGGGAGTTAATTGAACTGCAGGAAGAGGAGATGAGACAGACAGAACTAAGTCTGGAAAGTTTATTGAATTGGACCCGACTAGTCATCATTGGAATGATTGTTGTTGCTGCTATTCTGAGCATTGTAGTAGCGCAACTCATTAGTCGAAGCATCGCACGACCGGTTGGGAAGATGACAGGTGCTCTGGCGGAAATTGCGACTGGAAATCTTGCCGTCGAACCACTTTCAATTCGTAACAGGGATGAAATTGGAGAAATGGCAACAGCCTTTAACGAGATGACGGGGGATTTACGTGGAATTATTACGCTTGCACGGGAATCGGCGGCAGAACTTTCGCTTCAAGCGGAAGGGCTTTCTGCAAGCTCTGAGCAAAGCCTTGCAGCATCCGAAGTAGTTTCTGAAATAGCAGAGCGTAACTTAACAGGAAGTAGTTCGCAAGTGGATATTGTCCAGGAAACATCCAATGCCGTGAATGAGATGATTGTGGGCATTGATCGTATTAATGATGATAACGAAGCAATGCTTCATTCATCTGAAGACGTGACGAAGCTCGTTGGGGAAGGAGCTTCGTTAATGCAGGATGTCACAGAACAAATGACTGTGATTAGTTCAGCGATAAGACAATCAGAAGGAATCATAAGTGGGATGGCTACTCGTTCGGAAGAAATTCGGAAAGTCACATCACTCATTACGGATATTGCAGAACAAACAAACTTATTGGCGCTTAACGCGGCAATTGAAGCGGCGCGTGCAGGTGAACATGGAAAAGGTTTTGCGGTTGTTGCGGAAGAAGTAAGAAATTTGGCAGAACAGTCGAAGCGTTCGGCAGCCGAAATTGGGAATATGATTGATTCGATAATTGGCAATGTCGGGCAGGCTGTTTCGAGTACTGAGGAAGGTAATCGTAGTGTCGAAGAAGGACTTGTTGTGACGGAACGTACACGTGAAGTATTCAGCCGAATTGAACATGCGGCAGGAGACGTTGGTGAGAAAATTACAGCGGTTTCCGCGGCAATTGTGCAAATTCGTATGATGACAGAGGAAGTAGTAGGCGGAACTTCAAAAGTAAATGGGCTTGCTATACAATTGGCTGAGGAAGCACAGTCTACAAGTGCGGCAACGGAAGAACAACTTGCTGCAAATGAGGAGATTTCATCGAGCTCACAAATGCTTGCGAATCTTGCAGAAAAACTCCGAAGTGATATGAGTAGATTTACAGTCTGAAAACAGCTCTCGACAGCTCGAAGGTGCAACATATAGATAGAAACAGGGGGAAGTGTGATGAAGACACTTTGGCATAACGGCAAGTTCTATACGATGCAAAAGGAAGGCGATCGCGTAGAGGCGTTGCTGACGGAAGATGGTAAGATAAGTGCAATAGGGACGTATGAAGAGTTGCGAGGACAAGCTGATGAAGTGATCGATTTGAAGGGAGCCGTGTTATATCCAGGGTTCGTCGATAGTCATATGCATATGATTGGGCATGGTGATAAGCTGCTTAGTTTGGATTTATCGCAAGCGACGTCTGCAGAACAGATGATGGACATGTTGCTTGGTGCGCATGAAGGGCTGGGAGCAGACGAATGGTTTGTAGGGGAAGGTTGGAATGAAAACAACTTTCCCGATAAAAAGATACTCACCCGTCAGGAATTAGATAAAGTGACGGAATCACCAATGATTTTGAAACGGACATGCCGCCATGCGATGCTGGTCAATTCGCGTGCACTAGAACTGGCCGGTATTACAAAGGAAACGCCAGACCCCGTAGATGGTGTCATTATGAGGGATGCTGACGGTGAGCCAACGGGTTATTTAAAGGAAGGCGCGATGGCGTTGGTCGCAGACTTGTTACCAGAACCGACTGCGCAATCATTGACAAAGGCGTTGCAGAAATCGGTCGATGATTTGCTGTCACTTGGTTTGACGGGTGCCGTCACGGAAGACATGGGCTATTATGGTGACTATCGCAATCCGATGCAGGCGTTTAGAAACGTCATTGGTCCGCACAATAAATTCCGTGCTCATTTGCTACGAAGGTCGACAGTTTTTGAGCAAATGATGGAAGACGGTGTGGCGTATGATGAACCTTGGATTGAGCCTGGCGCGATGAAGTTTTTCATCGACGGGGCACTTGGTGGGAGAACGGCATTGTTAAGTGCGCCGTATATGGATGCACCCGAACTGTCGGGCATGACAGTCGTGACGGATGAAGAAATTGATGCGCTTGTGGCGATGGCTCGAAAATTTGGTGAAGCGATTGCTGTCCATATTATCGGGGATGCTGCTGTGGAAAAGGCGTTAGATGCTATTGAAAAGTATCCTGTACCTGAAGGAAAATACGATCGCTTAATTCATGTCAATGTGCTGCGTGAGGACCTAGTGGAGCGGATGGCAAAGTTATCGGTTATTCTCGATATTCAGCCGGTGTTTGTGTCTTCTGATTTCCCATGGGTGATGGATCGTTTGGGCGAGGACCGTCTTGATTGGGCGTATGCTTGGAAAAAGCTACTCGATCGTGGGTTTATTTGTGGCGGTGGGTCGGATGCGCCAATTGAAGAAGTCGATCCATTGCTTGGTATTTACGCGGCTGTAGCTCGTCGAAAACCGGGTGAAACGCACGAAGGCTATTTGCCTGATGAAAAGCTGAGCCGCTTTGAAGCGGTTGGCTTGTTCACGACGGGAAGTGCCGGAACGATTGGGAAAGCAGATGTACGAGGCAAGCTAGCTGTAGGGTTTGACGCTGATTTCACTGTGCTGGATCGGGATTTATTCGTGATAGATGTGGAAGAGATTGCGCATGTGAATGTGGTGATGACGGTTGTTGCGGGTGAAGTGATGTATCGAGGTGGTGACGATTAAGGACTGGATAGAGCAGGAAACAGGTGCTGCAGTCCAGTCTATGAAACGACTGCCGGGCAGTACATCCTCTGTCCTTTATGAAGTAGTAACGGCAACATCCACAATCGTGTTACGCCAGTTCGACAATAAGGAGTGGCTTATGGAAGAACCTGATCTCGTTCGGCATGAGGCGGCGAGTCTCCAAAAAGCTTCGGCGAGTGGACTTCTGGCACCATCGATCATTGCGTTTGACGAAACAGGTGAGACCAGCGGATTGCCGTCTATCCTCATGACGAAAGTCGAAGGCCGGGTTGAACTTTTGCCAAGGGATTTCACGAAGTGGACTGATGGATTGGCGAAAATACTAGCAATGATTCATCGTGTAGAAGCGGATGATTTTTTGTGGGAATATGCCTCTTATACGCATCCAGATGTAGTCCAACTCCCTGATTGGACAAAACAACCAGCTGTGTGGCAGGAAGTATTTGAACGATTACATGGGGAGGCACCAGCATTCTGTGAGACATTCATTCACCGTGATTTTCATCCTGCGAATGTATTGTGGTTAGATGATGGAGTGAGTGGCGTCGTCGATTGGCCAAATGCATGTCGAGGGCCGGTAGGAATTGACGTGGGGCATTGTCGAGTGAATTTGGCATTGCTACATGGCGTGGAGATCGCGGATTTATTTTTGGCGGCTTATGAAAAGCATGCCGGTTCTTCATTTACTTATGATTCGTATTGGGATATTGTGTCGGCATTTGATTTTCTCGACGGACCGCCAACTGTTTATAGTGGTTGGGCGGCGTTTGGTGTGACGGGGTTGACGGATGCGATGATGGAAGAGCGGATGGATGCGTTTGTGGAGAGTTTAGTTTGAAAAGGGAGTATTTAGACAATAAAAAAGATCCGAGCAGGATCTTTTTTTATGCCGATTAAGCTAATTTTCTAGCTTTCCACTTCTGGTAAAAAACCGCTACCGAAGTCATGATGGCGGGTATTGTAATGGCTAAGGAAAAAACAAATACCCCAATCAAGAATTTTTGCATGCTACCAGAAGTGAATTGTGCAAGTAGCCCAAGGATAACAGTAATTGCAAGGCAGACGGGCATTACTGAAAATACAGGCTTACCTAGACGTGTGACTTTATCAATGGAAGATTCGCGATCGCTATAAATCGGCGATGTACCTGGTTGTGCTTTGAAGATGTGTATCCCATTGTCTGAACATACATGCTCCCAACCACTAAGTGCAAATAGCTCAAAGTACTCGGATTCTTCGCCAGAGCCAAGGCTTCGATAATCAATGCTATAGATGATATCCTTTGGCTCGCCCTGTTCTAGTCCATAGCCCATGAATTTCCATCGTTTTAGATGCCACCCTTGTAATGATTTTTTACGTAGCTTTTGCATATCTTTAGCTTCCTCAAAAGCAAGTCCACTCGACATCATATACTTTGTTTTTCCCATTATTGATTCCCCCTCTGTAAGCCTATTTCTGCTAGTTGAATCATCCCTTTTCGCCGTTCCATATCTTCTGCTAACACAGTCCGTCCTAATTCCGTTAACGCATACACTTTTCGACGTGAGTCCGAATCATCATGTAAAACAATCAGCCCTTGATCCAACAACTTTTTAATGATGGTATAAAGTGAAGCAGGTCCAATGACAAATGCCCCCTTTGTTGCTTCCTCAATTAACCCCATCACCGCATAGCCATGACGTGGTTCAGTCAATGCGGCCATAATGTAAAACATCGAATCCGTAAGTTGCTTTAAAGCTTTCAATTGAACACCTCCTTTGTATCACTTAGTGATATATCTAAAAATACTATATCACTAAGTGATATATTTAAGCAACATCTTTATGAAAATACTTGAACAGCCATGAAAGTATAGCTGCCAATCCCTATTATGGTAAGCTAGAGCTAACGTGTGTAAAGAGAACTGATGGGTGGATATCGAAAAGCCGAACAAATTTCTCATACAAAACATGCTTCAAACAAGAAAGGAAGACTAATAAATGAACGGACAAAATCGTGCAGATGTAAAACCAGGCTTAAAAGTGGCGGTTATTTTAAAGAAAGACCAACGAACGGGTGTGAAAACAGAAGGTGTCGTTAAGGATTTGTTGACCAACTCAAGCTTTCACCCACATGGCATTAAAGTGCGCCTCGAAGACGGACAAGTCGGCCGGGTTTGTGACATATTGTAATGAAAAAAGATCCGGGAAGGATCTTTTTTTGTGTTCTGTTTGATAGGGGCCCACCATCGTAAAAAATCATTCAGGGGCTTCGACTACATAGTCGGGTTTTGTCTCTTCTTTTTCCTGCGCATTCACTAATTGACTTGTTTTATGACCGGCATACGTGAATCCTGCAAATAGTAAGACTGAAAATGCAAAACCAAGTGCTTTTCTAACGATTATTAAATGCATAAATGCATCAGCTCCGTGGTTCATAATTAGCCATACCATAATGGAGTTCATCATCAATCCTCGAACAACGAAAATGGCTGTAACGAACTGAAACCACTTCACATTTCCTTTCATGAAATATAACTTTTTACTATTTTCTTTTGGATACCCTTGTAAATACATGAACTCGACTGCTAGGTATATGGCTAATGGCTTTTGAATGATCATTGAAACTATAAAGATGGCTGTAAATGCGTAACTCAACCAAACAGAATTCCACAGCATTTGAATGGCCGACCCTGCAAGTAAGTCGAGAATTGAGCTAAGCGTGAGTGAAACAATAATGAAAACACCAACCATATTAAACTGTCGATCTTTTAAAAAACGATAAATCGTATAGACAATCGCCGGTAGCGTTGATACTAACATGGCATAATAATCGCCTATTGTATCTCTACCGTATGTCCAAATCATATAGGGGAGTCCGATGTATACGACTAGCTCAAGTAAAATAAAGTGTGTTTTTATATTATTATTCTTTTTCATAGTTTATTTTATAATAATATGCGAATGCTCTTTCGATGAAATTTACAATATCTGAGTCGAATTGGTACATTCCGATATTTCCTTTCGTTTCTTTTTGTTTATCCCATACTTTCTGGGCTAGTGTAGTATTCCCTTGAAAAATCGTTTTGGTTAAGCTAAGCCATCGTTCAGCCAATGCTTGTGCTTCTGGACTAGTAATATCGATATCAATGTTTTGTCTAATATCGTGTATTAACGCAGTGTAGCCCTTCATTGTTTCCGTGTCGTCTCCAATTCTCGGGAGTTGTTTTAAGGATTGAACTTCATCTTTTGAAAAATGATTAGTCCAAATTTTTTCATATACCTCCATAGGGGTGGGAGAGGAGTTCATTTGGAAACGTTTAAATACATCCTTCCAATTGGTGAGTTCCTCAAATTCACTCACCTGAAGTAGAAATCGAATAGAGCTTGTACGTTGCTCAATACGTTCTTTCTCCAGTTCTAACATTTTTAATTGCATGGCAAGTGCTTCTTTATGGCTCAAGTGCTGATGTTCTAACATCTGTCGTATAGAAGTTAAACTGAACCCCATTTCTTTTAGTGCTTTAATATAATGTAGTTTAATGACATCTACTTCTTCGTAATAACGATGCCCGCCATCACTCAGATGTGAAGGAGTCAACAATTCTATTTCATCATAATAACGAAGCGTCCTCACTGTTGAATGGCTCAACTTAGCTAACTCACCTATTGAATACAAGCGCACCCCTCCATTCCTTATTTTTATTATAAAACCTAACGTTACGTTAGAATCAAGTGCGAATTAGAATAATTAAAAAATTCGAGGGTAATAACGGGTAACAATGTCATGCAATAAATAGAAATGCATAGGCCTCACTTATGATTCAATTCAGATTTGGATGTACCATCAATAAACTTAAAATAAGGAAAGACAATCCCTACCACCGACACAATACTAATAATTGATCCAATCAAAGCATATAAGGGCCTAATCCCCCATACCTCGCTCACAATGCCACTAACAACAATTCCGATAGGCATCGCGGCGCGAATAATAACCAACCGAACCGACATCACTTTTCCCATCAAATGATTCGGAACTACCTGCTGGCAAATTGTGATGTTGTGAATGCTAAAGAAAGCCATCATAATTCCAGCAATCATTTCCACAACAATCGCTAGCGCAATCGTTTGAATAACCCCCAGCGCAATATAAGTAAATCCGCCAGTTACTAAAGCACCGAGCATTAACATTCTTCGACTGTGGAATTTCACTTTCCCAACCAACATTGACCCCATCACGTAGCCTAACGGGAAGCCGGCCATAAATAAGCCGTAATCCTTGTAATCCCCTTTCAAAATATCCGTGATATAAGGCAAGTTGATCACCATCGTAACCCCGACACCAAATTGCACGAACGCAAGGAAAATCCCGAGCCAGACAATCGTCCGCTCTTGAAAAAAATAGCGAATGCCTTCTGTGAACTGTTCCAACCATGTTGTCCGTATCACGATAGAAGTCCTTTGCTCCTTCACTGATAACAGCAGAAATCCGCTTACCGTTAGCAATATAAAAACAAGCAACAGCGTCAAATTCGTTCCGACATATTCAATTACAATCCCACCAGTTACCGGTGCGAGAAACATCATCAGTCTGGTTGTCCCATCCAAATAAGCATTGGCCGTCGGTAATTGTTCCTTTGAGACAATTGTCGGTGTAATGGCCTGACTTGCCGGAACATAGAGCGGAGTAACAAGCCCAATAATGATTTGCACAACATAAATATGCCAGACGTCCAACCCACCGAATATCAGGGCTCCAAGTGGCACAAGAAAAACCAAAGCCCTTGTCCACTGAGAGAAAATCATAATCCATTTGCGGCTCCATTTATCAATAAAGGGGCCACTGACCAACTGCAACAAAATGGAGGGAATGAAGTACAGCAACCACATACTACCTAAGGCTAGCTTCGATCCCGTCAGCTCATACACAATAATTGAGTTGCAAAACGTTCCAAAGGAGCCGCCTAATTCAGAGATGGCACTACCCGCCCAAAGGGAAACAAATCCACGGTTCTTTAAGATAGAATTATTCATAAACCGCTCCTTCTAGGCATTATTGGTGTAAATATAGCTCTAACTCTTTGGATAATCCCGCCAGTGATTGTTCTTTCAAATAATAGTTAGAAGATCGATTGCCAACTAAAGAAGCGGCTCGTAAAATCTTTAAATGGTGATGCACAGTCGATTTTCCTAATTCTAATTGCTGGGTAATTTCTTTTAGCGAGTAGTCACGCTCAGATAAAAGCTTAATCATGCGAAGCCTCACCTCATCACCCAATGCCTTATGTTTTTGAATGAATAAGTAGTTAGGCAAATACTTATCATCAGGGAAAATACTCGTGTTAGGAATCGGATAATAGAAAACTTTCGTACCTTTAATATCTGAAACAATCGTCCAAGGTCGATACGTCAGTTGGGGAATCAACAAAACTCGGTGGACACTTGGCTCAGGGGCGTATTCTGACCCACCAGTAGCCCACGCCACAAACTCTTCTGGAGAAAGTTTTTCTTTCATACTATTTTTTTCATCGAAATCCCTTTTCAAAATGGTTAGCAAATGATCCGCGTCAGCATGAATAACTGTTTCAATCCATAACGACATGACAGCGAGTAAATGCATTTTTAAATCAACGACATTCACCTGACAGATAAACTCAATATAAGCAGGAAGAAATGGATTGTCCTTTGCAGCTTGTTTCATTGAATCGACAGACTCTCGATTACCGTTTGCCGCAAGCACCCTACATTGTTGGAGAGCTGTTCCAAAGTATGGGAGACAACGATATTTAAGTTCTTCGTCACTCAGGTTATGGATATACTCATTGAATTTATCCAAGTCATTCGAGTTGCTCTCAAAAGCATGTAAAAGCTGCAGCAAACTTTTCCATGTATTGTTTTGTTCTACATAATCAAGTTCGTTTTTTAACGTAGTGGGCATTTCAAGTCTAAGCTTTTCAAATTCATGATTCTTCTCTAATGTGTCTACTAAAGGTGTATTCGTGATAGCGGCGATGCCTAGCGCACTTTCCCATAATAAAGAATACTCAAGTTCAACTTGGTAGGACTCTCTTTTTCTAGCTGTAATGTTTAATAAGTTCACATTCTGTCACCTCTTCTTTTTGAATAGTATAACTACTTAGGGTTGAATATTCAATTTGTATCGAATATTTAATTCGTAAAAAATGATATATGTAGGAAGGTTGTCTATTTTGAAACACTGAAATCCATTCTTCCACACTAAGAATGGATTTTTTGTGGTAAAGTTTTCTTATATCTGAATGGTTCGGAAATGGGGGTAGTGATGTGGAGAAAGATGTGTTTCGAAAGACGGGTGACGTTGTGTTGTTCATCTTCATTATGAGTCTTTTGTTGCCGATTTTGCTTATAGCTATGTTATATGTTTGGTTTGGCGGGCTGCCATTTTTACTGCCACTTGTGCTAGTGCTGTATGTGTCGTTAGGTGTTTTGCTAGCCATGGCTATGTTTGAGAAAAATAAGTATAAAAAGGTCATTTACCGTATCATCACGGCTGGTGTAGTCTTGTCACTGATTCCTGCGATTCCAGGAATATATGATAAAACAAGACCTGTCGTTCGGGATGGTTATGTGGATACGTCTAGTTACGCACCTTTTCATGAGCATTCACAGGTTGTGACGCTTACGGAGCCTTCAACATTGAAAATTACAGATAATCTACCTATTTTAGACGGTGCAACGGCACTTTACCCAATTTATTCGGCTTTCGCACAGGCTGTCTATCCTGAAAAGGAATACTACCAACACGACAGTGAAGTGATGTCGAATCGTACGGGGGAAGCTTATAATAATCTGATTAACGGTAGAGTTGATATCATTTTCGCGGCAGCTCCATCTGATCAGCAGCTGGCGACGGCGAAGCGATTAGGCAATGAATTGAAATTGACGCCGATTGGCAAGGAAGCGTTTGTGTTTTTCGTCAATGAAAAAAATCCAGTGAAGAGCTTAACTGAGGATGAAATCAAAGAGATTTACGCGGGAGATATTACGAATTGGAAGGAAGTCGGCGGCAAGAATAAGGACATTCGTGCCTTCCAAAGACCGCAGGACAGCGGTAGCCAGACAGCTCTCCAGCATTTTATGGGTGACAGGCCAATCATGGACCCGCCTGTCGAGGACATTGCGTCTCTTATGGGCACAATCATCGACCAAGTATCCGACTATAAAAACTATAACAATGCGATGGGCTATACATTTAGATACTATTCAACGGAAATGACGAATAATAATAGCATTCGTTTACTAGCCGTAAATGGTGTAGAGCCAACGAAGGACACCGTTCGATCTGGCGAGTATCCGATTACGAACGAGTTGTATGCGGTGACTGCTGGTAGTGATAATCCGCATGTTGATGCATTCATCGATTGGATATTGTCGGAGCAAGGGCAGGAAATTGTGGAGAAGACGGGGTATGTTTCGATTAAATGATTGAGTTCTATGTAGATAAGTTCAAGGCGGTCATAAACGTAACCATGGCGGTCATAACTGCATCGATGGCGAGCATAACACGCCCCGTGCCGGTCATAACAGGGTGCCGGTACACAATTAGAAGCAATTAGGGAATAGGAGTGGATGGAATGAGTAGAAATAGTATGCCGTTATTTGAAATCACGCATCCCATTATCCAAGCACCGATGGCAGGTGTGACGACACCGGAGTTTGTGGTGGCATCTGCGGAAGCGGGCATATTGGGCTCGATTGGGGCGGGCTATTTGTCGGCGGAGGAGACGCGGCAGTTTATTCGCAAAGTAAAGGAAAGAACTGATAAGCCATTTGCGGTGAATTTGTTTGTGTTGGATCAGGTTGAAATGCAGCAGCTTTATTTACGAGAAGCTTATGAGGCGTTGCAGCCGATTGGCAAACAGCTAGGTATGCCGTTTTGGGAGGCGCCGTTGTCGAAATCCCAGTTTGACAAGCAAGTGCAAGTCGTAGTGGAGGAAGGCATGAGAGTCTGTTCATTCACATTCGGATTGCCGGATGCCGAAACTATACGACTGTTAAAGGACAACGATGTCTATCTTATCGGGACGGCGACGACGGTAGAAGAGGCAAAACTAGCGGAACAGGCGGGCATGGATGCGGTTGTCGTACAGGGCAGTGAAGCTGGCGGACACCGAGGCTCCTTTACTGGGGAATTCACATTGATTCCGTTGGATGAATTGCTAAAAGAAGTCGTCGCAGCCGTTCAAATTCCAATCATTGCCGCGGGCGGCATTGCGAATAAAGAACAGCTAGCAAGCGCACTATCTGCAGGTGCGCAAGTAGTCCAAATTGGAACCGCACTACTTGCAGCAGATGAAAGTGGCGCGCATCCTGTCTATAAGAAAGCTATTTTGAGTGCAAGTGAAGGATGCACGGTTGTAACGAAAGCTTTTTCAGGCAAACCAGCACGTGGCATTCGCAATCAGTTTATATATGAGATGAAAGACGCGGTCATTGCACCATATCCATACCAAAACGACTTGACCAAGGAAATCCGAAAAGCGGCGGCACAGCATGAGAAACAGGAATACATGTCGCTGTGGGCAGGCGAAAGTGTACATTTGACTACGGGCGGAAAGCTGAAAGATATTATTGAAAGCTTACGCCATTCCCTCACCTGATTTGATACACTAGATAGATGATATTTATAAGGACGGCGATGGGGAAAATGCGGAAATATATTGGCGAAATAGGACTTATTATTACAGCAATCATCTGGGGAAGTGGATTTGTTGCGAGTGCGGTGTCGTTAGAACACTACACGCCCTATCAGATTTTAGCAGGAAGATTTTTAATTGGCTTCGTAATCCTATGTGCTTTATTTTATAAAAAACTTAAATATATTAAGAAAAGCACGATTGTGAATGGAGCGATCTTAGGGCTTGTTTTGTATGTTGCTTTTATTCTTCAAACAGTAGGATTACAATACACGACTCCTTCTAAAAATGCATTTTTAACAGCGGTCAATGTTGTCATTGTCCCTTTCATCGGCTTTTTATTGTACAAGCGGAAAATTGATTTATTTGAATTGAGCGGGGCAGTGATTGCTTTGATTGGAGTAGCGGTGCTATCGCTTCAACTATCTGCAGGAGTGAACATTGGTGATTTGCTGACGCTAGGCTGTGCGATTGGATTTGCATTTCATATTTTTTACACAGCTAAATTTGTTAAAAACGAGGATGCGGTTTTGCTAACAATCGTTCAAATGGCGGTAGCGGCGATGATTAGCTGGATGGTTGTTATCTTTAAAGGGGAAACATCGTTTTCAATGGAATCGGAAGGGCTACTGCCACTTCTTTACTTGGGGATTTTCTCGACAACGGTTGCTTACTTATTGCAAACCGTAGCCCAGAAATTTATTACAGAAACAAAAGCAGCTATCATTCTATCGACGGAAGCCTTCTGGGGCATGGCTTTTTCGGTTGTGATTTTGAGTGAAGTGATGACGATGAAAATGGTCATTGGCGCGGTGCTGATTCTTGTGGCGATTATCATATCGGAAACAAAGTTTGGTTTTTTGAAGCGGAAGAGAATAGAACAGGTAAGTTGATTGAAATTAAAGTTCAAACTTCGTGAATATGGTGTTTATGCCTGGGGGTAATAAACTGGTTTATTGGCCCCCATCTCACTTTGAATTTCAAGTTAGCTGGACATAACTAACTATCGAGTTGAGCCTGAAAACTCAATCTGTTTACTATTTAATTTCTCTACCCATTCACTGTCATTCCAAATGCTGGGGTTATCAATCGTTATATTTTCTCCACGCACCATGAAATCATACGTACCTTTTCCACCTGTATACCAATCAGCAATGACTAACTTGCCGTTTACATTCTGTACAAGAAATTCAGTGGCTTCACCATAACCACCTGTAAATTTTTTAATGTGCGCAGGTAAGTGTAAATAGAGATAACCTCCATCCGCGTCATCAGTATATTCCACATCCCAAGTGTCAATCTCAATATTTTTCACCTTACTATTTAAATTTCCTTTCAGATCATATTGGGATTGAATTTTCTTTTGTGTATACTGCTTAAGGTGATTATTAGCGATAAATGTATCTAATTCAATATCCGAGCCGTTCCAGACCGCTTTATAATAGGCAGTCAGTGCGTCCACGCACAGTTCATAAGCCGTTTCAGAATCTTGAATAGAAAGTTCTCCGGCATCATTAGCTACATATTTGGGAGGATCTTGTACTACATTCGGTTCCGTACCAGACGTAATTTCTGTGTTTACAGTACGATCCGCGCTGCTATCTTCCAAGACTGCAGGTGCATTGATACTAGTATCCTTTACACAGGCACTCAGAGTAAATAAGACTACGAACAAATAAGCAAATTTCACTGTATTCCCTCCAATTCAAGTACGAATTGCTATTTTGAAACTACGACTACGGTTAAGCATATTTCAACACGAATTATCGCCTATTTTTCCGCTTTCTTATATAATATACTTGAAAGTACCATATTAACATTTATTCCCCCCTCGAATTGATAGAATATTACCATTAAAATGTAACATTGTATAACTAAAACCGTCTACTCTATACGGAGGGATTTGTATGAATAGATGGTTATTAGTAGTGGTAGCGCTTGTAGGACTGAGTTTGCCGGGATGTTCAAAAGATAAATTATCAGAGGAAGAGCCACCACGAGCCTTTATTGAGATTGGCAATGAAACGTATGACACACTATTAGGTACTTATTGTTGGGGAAATACCTGTGTCGACAAGGTTGGTCCTATTGAAATGTTAGAAGGTAAGGAGTCTATTCGTGTAAAGCCTGGTGAAATTATCTCTTTAATGATGAATGATGGACCGCAACCGAGCGACTTCTCTATTGTGCAGATAAGCGAAGGTGGAGAACAGATTAGCATAGTGCAAGACAATCAGTTCGTCGCACCCGTTGAAAAAGGGGTTTATTATTATTACTACGCGACCAGATGGATGGACGAACAGGAAGAGAATGTTTCGCACGGAGATGCTTATTACGTTTTTGCACTGGAAGTTGGGCAGAGATGAAAAAAATGGGGGATAGAATGAATAAAATATACCTAATCGTTATGTTGGTTTCATTATTATTACTAACGACTGGTTGCATAGCCAACGTGCAGGGGCAAAAAATAACTATTCAAAAACAGGTAGAGTCAGAAAATAATTATGAAGATTTTAAAGAAGTGACAAATAGAAAACAAGTTAATAAAGCTAAGGAAATCGTGGAAAATGCTGATTGGGAAATTGCCAAAGTAAAGATGGATCGCTATGCTGACTATCAATTTCAGTTTCCCTTGAAGAACAGCAGTCAAGACAAAATAGCATCTTATTTACTATGGGTTATGCCAAGTGGCGACAACGTGGAGATCGTTGCGGATAGTAATAAGTATGTAAAGTTAACAGAGCAAGATTCGGCAACTTTATATGAGATATTAACGGGAGAAGTATTGAGCCAGCGGTAATAGCTACTTTTGTCAGGAGGGATTATATGATTTCTATCGATAAAGTAAACTGTGTACGCTTTTCAATATGTGTGATAGTTCTATTGCTCGTATTAACAGGCTGTGATAAAGGATACAAAGGAAATCCAACGCCAAAAGATTTTCTTGGAAATGCGGGGGCAGATATATTTGTTCTCGATAACATCGTTCATTCCAATGCACAGGATGTAGATTGGATTCAAGGATTAGACTATACACTAGTTGAACAAATTGCAGAAATCACAAAGCAATCGAGCATATCGTGGAATTTTAAAAGTGGTACCGCCAACAAGTTATCTGTTGGAACAAAAATCTATAGTACGGATACGGGATTCCTCATTGCCATTGTAGAAGGTGTAGAAATTCCCTATCTAGCAATGTATGAAGGATAGTTAAACCTAAAGGAGGACATCATGAACATTCACTACGAGTTAACGGAAGAGGATTATATCAATTTCAATTTGTACCATATCAAGCATTCGAAAATAGGCAAGCGGTCTTTGTTGTTACAAAGGATTGCATCGCCATTCATCTTCATCATCGGGGCTTATTTTTATTCAGTGATTGGCAATCTACCTTTTTTACCGCTGTTTATCACTTTTTTCATCATCAGTGCACTATGGGTTATTTATTATCCGAAATATTTTTATGGACTCATTGCCCGCAATGCTAAAAAAATGATTAAAGAGGGAAAGAATGATGATTTATTGGGCAATCATCAGCTACAAATGTCGGATGACGGATTGGTAGATACGACTGCCAATAAAGAAACAAAAATGACATGGTCGGCCATAACGAGCGTTAAAGAAGACGATGGTTATTTCTTTTTCTACAATAGTTCAGTGAGTGCCTATATTCTTCCGAAAAGAGAGCTAGATCATGTGGATGAAGTGAGGCAGTATATTCAATCGAAAGTGCAATGAGCGAATAAAGACGAAAGTTATCAAAAAGGTACCAGTCCTAGAAACAGTTTAAAAACTGCTTCAGGATTTGGTACCTTTTAATTATGGATACATAAATAAAATTAAGCATGAGCAACCATTCAGTTGCTTATGTTTGACGCGCAACCGCGGAGTTGCTTATAATCAATATATGAATGAGGATAAAGACGCAATCTTTAAAGCACTCAGCGATTCGACACGGCGACTTATAGTAGACGAATTATCCGAACGCAACGAGCTGACGTTGTATGAACTGACGGTACGTCTTATTATGAAGCATGATCTTTCTATTTCACGACAGGCAATCGCAAAACATCTTGCTGTATTGGAAGATGCAGGGCTCGTACAATCAAAACGAAAGGGGAAATATCGAGTTCTTACATTCAACAATGAGCCACTTAAAAATTTGTTGAAAGGATGGATTGACTAACTTTTTAAAAAAAACATCTGATGAATGTATGGATTTTTCTACTCGTAACCAGATTGTTAGCAAAGGTCCATAACTCGCAACTATTAAAGGAGGAAAAAATAATATGAAAATCATTGTTACTAGTTTATTCGTACAAGATCAAGACAAGGCATTGGAATTTTATTCGGAAAAGCTGGGGTTTGTAAAAAAGCATGACGTTCCTATGGGGGAATTCAGATGGATTACGCTTGTTTCTCCTGATAATCAAGAAGGTACCGAGCTTTTGCTAGAACCGAATAACCATCCTGCTGCCAAAGAGTATCAAAAGAAGATATTTGCCGATGGTATTCCAGCAACAATGTTTGGTGTTGCAGATATTCGTAAAGAGTACGAGCGATTATTGGAAAATGGCGTGAAGTTTACGATGGAGCCGACCAAAATGGGTGATGTCACAATAGCTGTTTTCGATGATACATGCGGCAATCTTATTCAGATTGCACAGATGTAATTTCATGTTAACCTCGTCCTAAATTTTAGGACGGGGTTATACGTGTTTGAGGTATAAAATTAAATAATATTGTTCTTAATGTGAAACCAATTATATATTTCTATTATTCGCACTATGGGTATTATTAAAGTATTCTTAAGAGAGAGTGCTAGATTAATCTAGTGAGCAAACAGCATCTCGTTCATGAAGAGCACAGAAAGGGGAATGTATTTTGTTAGGTGCAATTGAAGCAGGTGGAACGAAGTTCGTTTGTGCTGTGGGGGATATGGATTTTAATATAGTTGAGCAAATTGAAATTCCGACAACAACCCCGTCAGAGACAATGAAAAAAGTGCAGGCGTTTTTTCAGCAATTTGAGGTTCAAGCAGTAGGCGTAGGGTCATTTGGTCCGGCGGATATTAATCCAAACTCCACAAATTACGGCTGTATCACCACGACGCCTAAGGTAGCATGGCAGCATTTTAATATTTTATCCTCATTAAAAGAGTACATGGATGTTCCGATGGTGTTTGATACAGATGTGAATATGGCGGCGATGGGGGAGGCGAAGTTTGGGGCTGCTCAGGGCGTCGATAGCTGTATTTACATGACGATTGGTACAGGAATTGGCGTGGGAGCGGTGAATTACGGCAAGATGCTACAAGGGATCAGTCATCCGGAGATGGGACATATCACGGTTAGAAGGCATCCCGATGATCAATTTGAAGGTGTGTGTCCATTCCACGGGGATTGTTTGGAGGGGCTGGCTGCAGGACCGGCGATTGAAAAAAGATGGAACGAGAAAGCCGTGTTGCTAGAAAATCGTCCTGAAGTGTGGGAAATCGAAGGCTATTATATTGCGCATGCATTAATGACGTATATTTTAACGCTATCACCTGAAAGAATTATTCTTGGCGGTGGGGTGATGAAGCAAAGACAGATGTTACCTGTGATTTACAAACATTTGCAGGCGATGAATAATCATTACTTGGCCTTCACGCAGTTAGAGGATCAGATTGCTGAATATATTGTGACACCTGGGATTGAAGGGCTTTCTGCGATTAAAGGTGCATTTTATTTGGCGAAGGCTGAGTTGTAAGTAATCTTGGGGTGAAAATCAGTAAAGAGAAAGCTATTTTGCAGAGTCACTCGTAAACCTATGCTACGAAAAACTGACCTGCCCTTTTATTTGAAAAGGACGGGTTCTTTTACGTTCCATCTTGAAAAGCAGGACACCTGATGAGAATTGCGGGTGACCCCAATTACCCGACTTTGGGGAGAAACAATCTTCGATAAAAGAAAATTCGGAACCTAATTGCAGGAGAAAACGTCTAAAGCACAGGACTTATTCAGGAGTGGGTTGCGAATGAAGACTTTTTTGAGGGTGAACATCCTCAGTGCTCTCTATGCGTTTGTGTTATTCATATCCATTGAGCTGCAAGTTAATGTTTATAGAATTTATCGGGTAACGGGATGGGAAGGGAATATGGTTACCGGTATGATTGCTGCTATCCATATTGTCGGATTTATCGTCACGCTTTTTCTGTTCTATTTCCTAATTCGAAAATGGTTTGAAGGTAGAAATGCGGGCTATTGGTCAGTGATTCTTTGGTTTCCATATGTCGTCCTGTTTGTTTTCGTCTTTAGTGGGCTTTTTCCTATGACAAATGGCGGTGATCGACCTGCACCCGTCAGTGGGCTAGTAATTATCGGACAGCTGATTACTTATCCTTTTTATTTATTAGCAATGACTTGGGCTGGCTCTGCTGAGGATTTTGCTGTTGAGGACATAAAATCTGGAGAGTAGGGTGATTACGATGAAGGTTACTCACTTAGAAGCCTGTATAAATCCATATGACAAATAAAAATCAGCCGAAGAAAATAATAATTTCTCTGACTGATTTTTTGATTGCACGAAATAGCCAGCTTGGCAGATGACGATGGGCGAACACAAGAATCCCGTAACTGTGAGTCCAAGATTTAAAAGAGCTTTGAGTGTTAACCGTTGAACTTTAAACAGTAAAGAACTTTAATGCGTAAGTTTTACAGCTTTGAGATGTAAGCCTTGAGCTTTTATCGTCAATAACTACATTAGTTTGTAAGTTGGGTGTTGGCTTTACTTGTTGACCCAAAGAAACACCAACAAAAGAAGGGTCTTGTGGATATCGTTTTCGGCTACTCATGCAAGTTGCAAGTCAATTAGACGGTAATCTTCGTCAGTGCATTTGATTCGGAAAGAACGGCATCTACTTCTGCTTTGAAGCTAGAAACTTTTTCTTCCAGCTCTTCAATTCGTGTATTGATTTTGAGTGGGTCAATTAAGATATATTCATTGCGTTCCATAAATGCCTTTGTATGCAGCTCGACTTCTTCTTTTTTCGCATGTTCCTTGCTGCCTAAAATCGCTGTTAAATATTCCTCCAAACGTTTTGGTAGGGAATCATTTTCTTTGGTCAGTTTGTTGATGGCCATTCTACGGGCTTCAATCATGGAAGCTAATAAGTTTTCTTCGTTTTCAATGGATATTTTACGCTCGATGGCTTTGGCAACAGTCATCGTTTCACCAGCTACTGTTACTTCTGTTATCGCGTTTGATTGCACGATCGCATCTTTAATGTGAATACGTCGTTCGATGAGCGAAACGGCTTTATCGAAACCAGATTGAATGGTTTTTTCATAGTCTTCGATGGATAAGCCTTTGATTTTTTGAGTGGATTGGCGGTCTGTTGCGACATAATCAGCCTCTTTAATGGCTTTAGCAATTCGCTCGTTTAAGGTTTTTAATTCGGATAAAGCACGATGGATTGACATGGTTTGTGTGGTAGTCATTTTATCTTCCTCCATAATAGCTTTGATGATACGAGTGTACCATATCCAGCCAATGGAGGTAAGGAATTGTAAAGTCGTTGGTAACTTTCCAAACTCGCAGATAAAGTCTTAGAAGTCACCGTTACATCTACAAAACCGCTTGTAATGCTCTCTAGACCGTTAACTGAAAATAAAGATATGTATCCCTCCTCATTTGCAGTATAATTTAAGCCATATGCTTTTGGAAAACGAGGTGGGGTTCTGTTGTTGGATTTGCTGGTTATAATGCTAGAGAGGGTTGGCATGATTGTGGCAGTTGCCTTCATCCTGACCCGTTTGCAGTTTTTTAAAAACCTAGTGCACCGTGATAAATTGAATCGTAGGCAGGAGATTACAGCGATTCTATTTTTTGGATTTTTTGGTATTGTGGGAACGTATTTTGGGGTCGCACTCAATACGAATACACTGCATTTTAATAGTGTCGCCACGGCCTTGACTTCAGATGAGGCGATTGCGAATTCGCGTGTCATTGGGGTAGTTGTTGCAGGCTTGTTAGGCGGTTATCGTCTAGGAATTGGTGCGGGGTTGATTGCGGGTATTCATCGTATGACGTTGGGTGGATTTACAGCTATCTCTTGTGGGCTTTCGACAATCATTGCAGGAGTGGTTGCAGGCATTTTTTATAGAAAAGGGAAAGCACTTAAACCGCTGACTGTGTTTGGTATCGGGGCACTTGCGGAAGCGATGCAAATGTCAATGATTCTGTTGATTTCCAAGCCGTTTGAGCAAGCACTTACGCTTGTTGAGGTCATAGGGATACCGATGATTTTAGCAAATGGAGTAGGAACTGCGCTATTCCTATTGATTGTTCATAATGTGATTAGTGAACAGGAGAAAGTGACGGCATTGCAGGCGCAGAAAACATTGCGCATTGCGAATCAAACAATCGGTTATTTGCGGACAGGCATGAATACGGACACGGCACAGGCTGTCTGCAATATTCTATTCCGAGAACTACAGCCAAGTGCTGTTGCCATAACCAATCAAACGGATATTCTTGCGCATGTCGGGATTGCTAGTGACCACCATAAGCCTGGCAGCTCGATTCGAACGGATGAAACTAGGGATGTCATTCATCATGGCGAGTTGGTTGTCGTCAATGATGGTACGATTCACTGCGATTATCCGGGCTGCCGATTAGGCGCGGCGGTTATTGCACCTCTTATCCGGCGTGGCGAAACAATTGGCACGCTGAAACTGTACTATCCATCTGAAAAAGTTATTACAGATGTTAGTATCGAATTAATTGCGGGACTGAGCTCGCTATTAAGTAATCAACTAGAAATTGCTGAAACGGATCGTGCTTATCAGTTAGCAAAAGAGGCTGAAATCAAAGCGTTACAAGCACAAATCAGTCCTCATTTTTTATTTAATTCCATGAATATTATTGTGTCGTTGATTCGCACGGATCCTGATCAGGCACGGAAGCTGTTGACGTCGTTATCCTACTTTTTGCGGCAAAATGTCACGGGGACAACTGCATCTCAAATAACACTTGCACAAGAATTATCACATGTCAAAGCGTATTTAGAAATTATAGAGGCAAGATTTGTGGACCGTCTAACTATTGTGTACGATGTGGATGATCATTTACTAGATGAAAGAATCCCTCCATTCACCTTGCAGCCTATCGTTGAAAATGCAATTCATCATGGCATTAGGGATATGGAGAGAAATAGCATTATCCAAATGACGGTACGTGACCTGGGTAGGGAGATTGAAATTCGAGTGAAGGACAACGGCAAAGGGATGGTCCCTGAGCGACTAGCTATTTTGGGTACAAGGCAGTTGGAATCCGAAACAGGAACAGGAGTAGGATTATTCAATATTAATCGTCGCTTACAAATGACGTTTGGTGACCAAGCTGGATTAGTGATCACAAGCAAAGAACATGAAGGAACGGCTATTTCATTTCGAATTCCTAAATTGGAGGTAGGTGTTTAATGGGAGCGATCCGTACTTTGATCGTAGATGACGAACGATATGCACGTGAAGAATTGACATATTTACTTGGTAAGTTTTCAGATGTTCAAGTGGTTGGAGAAGCTGAAAGCGGGGAATCGGCCATTTTAAAAGCATTGCAGCTCCAGCCCGATGTTGTTTTTCTAGATGTTGAGATGCCGAAGATGAATGGCATCGAAGTAGCGAAAACCTTGATGGAGTTAAAAAAAGTACCACTTATCATTTTTGCGACAGCTTATCCCCAATTCGCGGCAGAGGCTTTTCGCATTAATGCCATCGATTATCTATTAAAACCGTATGATGAGGAGCAGTTGAAGCAAACGATTGAGAGAATTGTAAAGACGCTACATCCGGTGCTTCCAGTCGACAATACAGAGAAGCTGGGGAAATTAGCAGTAGAAACGGGCGGTGATATTGATTATATTTTGCCGCAGGATATTTTGTATATTTATCGAGATGACAAGGTGACGAAAATCATTACGCAAACCGGTGACTATGATGTGAGAACAACGTTGAAAGAGCTTGAAAGTCGCTTAGAGCCATTTTCATTTTTCCGTATTCATAAAGGCTATCTCGTTAACTTGAAATATGTCAGCCGATTAACGCCGTGGTTTAACGGAGCCTATCAACTGGAGTTAGAAGGTTTAGATGAAAAGCTTTCTGTTAGTAGAAATTATGTCAAAGATTTACGGCAACGCTTGGAATTGTAATGACCTGTTGTCCCTCTTTACTTGCATGATAAACGCTTAAAATTGCATGTTACACTGAAAAACACCTATTTTAGAAAATTTGCCATACACTAAATACATAGGATGGTAAGAAAGCTAGACAAATAGGGGAAATAGGGGTGTTCACATGATTACATTTTTTAGCGCAATTGTACTATTAGTTGTTGCATACTTTACGTATGGGAAATTCATTGAAAAGATATTCGATCCTACGGATGCTCGAAAAACGCCTGCGTATGCCAATGCAGATGGTGTCGACTATGTGCCGATGGGTAAACAAAAGAATGCACTCATTCAGCTGTTAAATATAGCTGGGACAGGTCCAATCTTTGGTCCAATTATGGGGGCGCTATTCGGACCAGTCGCTTTCATATGGATTGTTTTCGGAGCAATTTTTGCAGGTGCTGTGCATGATTATTTAACAGGCATGATTTCCATTCGTAACAAGGGTGCACATATTCCAGAGCTTGCTGGAAAGTTTCTGGGTAATGTTTCCAAGCATATTGTAAACGTTTTCGCGTTATTACTTCTTTTATTAGTTGGAACTGTATTTGTGACGACACCGGCTTCTTTATTGGCGATATTAATGAATGGTAAAGTAGCATTATGGATTTTGATTACAGTTATTTTTGCTTATTATTTCTTATCTACAATTCTTCCGATCGATAAAATTATCGGTAGATTGTATCCATATTTCGGTGCTGTACTATTGATTGGTACTGTTGGGGTTGGAGTGGCTTTACTGGTGTCGGATTACACGATTCCAGAATTGACATTGGCGAACTTACACCCAGACAATGTACCAGTTTTCCCGATTCTTTTCTTTACAATTACATGTGGCGCACTATCAGGTTTCCATGCCACACAATCACCGATTATTTCTAGAACAACTCAAAAAGAATCACAAGGTCGCTATGTATTCTACGGCATGATGATTACGGAAGCAGTCATTGCGATGATTTGGGCTGCTGCAGCAATGAGTATGCTAGATGGTCAAACATTGAGTGAGTTCATCCAAACAGGTACACCTTCTTCAGTTGTTAACGAAGTGTCGATGACATTATTAGGCGCTGTTGGTGGAACAATCGCGGTATTGGGAGCTGTCGTGTTGCCGATTACATCGGGTGATACAGCATTCCGTGCGGCACGTTCAATCATTGCAGATTACTTGAAGATTGATCAGAAAAAAGTGGCGAAACGTTTAATGATTGCTGTACCATTGTTTGCTTTATCAGCTTTGCTAACACAAATCGACTTCAACCTGCTATGGAGATACTTCTCTTGGGCAAACCAAGCGACGGCGGCAATTGCTTTGTGGATTGCAACGATGTATCTATTCATTAAAGGTAAGAATTACTTTGTGTCGTTAGTACCGGCACTGTTTATCACCTACATGGTCTTTGTGTATATCTTAAACGCCAAGATAGGATTTAGCCTAGACTTGCAGCTATCCTTCTACGTAGGCATCGTCTTGACGGTTATTTTGACAGTCATGTTCTTTATTAAAGCGAAAAACAATAAGGCGAATAAGATTGAAACAGATGTTGTGGTAGACGACGTAGACGTGAATGAGAGTAAGCTAGCTTAACTAACATGTAAAGCTTGTTGGGAGACCAAATCGGTTCCCCAACAAGCTTTTTTGTTATTATTATTGCCTGTAATTAATGCCGAAAATACAATTATTGTAGGTCCATTCTATGATGGCTTCATCGTTATTTGTTTTTCTCTTCAACAGGTATACATCTGTAAGTTAAAAAAGGTGAGACGCTACTTTATTACGAGTAGTGTCTCACCTTTTCTCTTATACTTTAAATTGGCTTAATACGATATTGAGTTCTTCAGATAGTACTTTCAGTGTTGCTGAACTTGCGGTGATTTCCTCCATAGAGGCGAGTTGCTGTTCAGCTGCGGCGGCTACTTGATGCGTTTGTTCGTATGAGATTTCTGCACTGTTCGCTATTTCTTCTGATGTTGCTGTAATTTCCTCTGAGCTCGCCGACATTTGTTCGGCAACAGATGACAGTTCGATAGCCTCTTTCACAATTAGCTCGATGGAAGTGATGATTTGTTGGAATGCCGACTCCACTTCTCCCATCCGCTGGATGCCATCGTTGACACCGTTTTCATTTTTAGACATCGAATCGGCTGCTCTTATCGTATCCGCTTGAATGGAACTAACGAGCTTCTGGATATCTGCAGCAGAACCATTTGTTTCGTCTGCCAATTTTCGAACTTCATCAGCAACAACAGCAAACCCTGCTCCGGCTGCACCAGCTCGTGCTGCTTCAATGGCTGCATTCAAAGCCAATAGATTTGTCTGTTCTGAAATAGAAGTGATGACAGAGACGATATTTTGAATTTTATTAGCTTCGGTTTCCAATTGCTCGATAACTAATTTTGTTTCGTTCGTTCCTAGATGTATCGTGTCCATCTGTTGTACAGCATTTTGTACAACTTTTTGTCCGCTATTCGCCTGTTCAATCATTTTATGTGTCGTGTCAGATACAGTTGTGGCAGTAAAGGCAACAGTTTGGACTCTTTCAGACATATCTCCCATTGCTTTTGCACTCTCTTCAGCGCTTTGCATCTGGACTTCGGCAGATTGAGCTACCTTTTCAATGGCGGCTGTTACTTCATTCGCTGCAAGAGTGGCTTCATTCGTGACAACATCTACTGCGCTGGCAGACTGCTCAACCAGTTGTGCACTATCCTGAACCTTGCTTATTAAGTTTCTCATGCTGTCGCTGATCGAAGTGAAGATATTGGCAAGATCGCCTAGCTCATCCCTTCGTTTTAAAAACCGCCCTGAAATTGTTTGTGTAAAGTCGCCCTGTTGTAAAACTTGTCCAAATCCAACAGTGGTACGTAGCACTTTTGTAATATTTCTTGTGACGATAAAGATAATAATTGCAAGGATGGTGACGATGACGATAATGCTAATGATAATCTGTGTTGTAACCGCTTTTGCTTCTTTCGTTACTTCATCAAGGGGTGCAACTAAAAGGGCACTCCATGGTGTTTGGATTCCTTCAACACTAATTGGTGAAAATAAGCGATAAACATCCTTGTTTAAAATATCGGATAACCCGGAAATTTGTATTTGCTGTCCTTGAAGGACCGCATTTCTAACTATTTCACCTTCCTCACTTTCACTCATAGCGGTATGGTCAAAGTAATTGCGTCCAATCAAATCATTTTGTTGATGCGAAATGACAATCCCGGTATTAGACATCAGGCTTGCGAAACCGCTTTCATAAAAGGAAAATTGATTGACCAATTCATTCAATGTTTTTAACTCCATATCCACGCCAATTACGCCAACTGCTTTTCCGTTCACTTTAATAGGGAAGGCAATAGAAGTGATGTAAATCGTATTTTTATTTAGTTCGACAATAACAGGCTCAAAGAGTGCATTCTCGCCTGTCTCTAATACTTTTTTAAGATTTGTATGTAAGTCACCAAGCCGATCATAGCCTTTCATCGGAAGGACGATGAACTTTCCATCTTCGTCTTTTGACCATATCGGGACAAAACGCCCCGTAGTATCATGCCCTTCTGTGCCGACATAGTCTGCATCTTTCCCGTCAAAGGCATCCGGCTCCCAAACCATCCATGAGCTAACCGCATTGGGGTTCGACATCAGTAATTGCCGCAGCATCGTATTGGCATCATCCCGTGCAGGGACTGAACGACTATCCAATAATCCACCTAATGATTGGGACAATGTTTGAAGTGCTACTGTCGTTTTTTCTAACTCAAGCCCTAACTCCTCGGCGAGTAGTTTCCCCTGTGTTTCCAAGCTTTCCTCGGCGACTTGTATAGCCGTGGAATGGACTGTCAGAGAAATATATGTACCCAGACCCGCAAAGAAAAGAATTGTGGGTACTAAAATAAATAACAACATTTTTGTTTCTAGTTTCTTCATGCCACCTCTTCCTTTCCGCTAGTATATTTAGACTATTATCAATTATCGGTGCGTTGGTTCTATTTGTCTAGGGTATAATCATAGATAGTGCAATTATTGCTTAAAAAAGTAAAAAATGTGTTCAAGTGAGTATGTGGGTTATTGCAGTTGTGCATTCATCAGGCAGGTTTGGGAGGCTATGAGATTGAGGTTTGATGTTTTCCGAAGTCTCTTTTTTATTCCCGTTTGAGAATTGACTCGTACCTAACGGGTAGGTTTATAGTTATTAAAAAGGAGGGGTGCATGGTGTTGTCCATTGGAAAAACGGCTCGCCTTGTCGGTCTGACAGTGAAAGCCATGAAACATTGTGAAGAGATCGGGCTTATAAAACCTACTTTCGTTAATCGAGAAACGGGCTACCGGTTTTATTCGCAAATGGAGCAACAACAATTAGTTCGAATCAAAACATTGAGGCGATTTGGGGTACCACTCTCTGCTATTCTTGCAGAAGGAGACGAACAAATGGAGTCGTTGTTATTGAAAAGGAGACAGCAAATCGAACGTGAAGTGGATGATTTGCACCAAACGGCGGAAGACATTGAAAGCTATTTAAACAAGGAGGAGTCTTATATGGAAACACGAATTGTTGAAATGGAAGAAATGACGATAAAGGGGTATGGATTGGTCGGACCTGTTTCAGAAATTCCTGCTGAATGGGAGAAATTGAATAAGGAAATTGCTAATAATGGCGTCGTTGTGGAAGAGTCCTTTGGTGTTTGTTTGAAGATGGAGGGGGAGGTCATCCACTATATAGCGGGCGTCAAATTGGAACTTGCTGAAGGTTTCCCGAATACGCAAGAGGTTGTCATTCCAGCAGGGAAATTCATCGTTGCAACAGTCGAAGGAGGTATCCCGGGAATCCCTGCTACGTACGAGGCCATTATTAAGATGGAAGATATTCAACTACGGGAGTGCTATGATTTTGAACGTTATGTCTATCCAGCGGGAGTGACTGAGGATGCCATTGAAATTTGGATGCCGATTGAGTGACTGTAGAACAAAGTAGCGGTATGCAGTAAAATCATGATTGTTAAAGAAGAGATTTCGGGTCAGCCCGAGAATCTCTTCTTTAGATAGTTGACAATGAGTAGCCGAAGCAATCACGATGTATGAAAGGGATGGTGGTGTTGGGGAATGAAAGAAATTTATAGGAAGACGTCGAAGGTTAGTTTTATAGGTGGTATTGGCGCTACAATCTTTGGAGTCATCTTTTATTTATTTAGATATGAGGGGTTTTCCAAAAATGGTGATACGTTGTTTGAAGCTGGATTGTTTGCATTAGCCTTGATTGGTGCCGGGTTTTATTTCAAAAATGCTCATGAAAAACTGAGCAATGAAACAATGAGTGCAAGCCTATTGGACTTGGAAGATCTCCATGAATTGATTTTCCAGCGAGTACCTGGCCTTTTACCGAGAATGTACAATGTCGATGCGAATGGCAATCCGTTATTTATAATAGAGCCAGCTAAAGGGCGGCTATCTAGGTGGCTTACGGTTTTTAATTTGCTGGAGAAGGGCTTTATCATCCCGGTACACTACGACATATTGGATATGACAGGGCGAAAGATGGCATCATTTACAATGCATGATGATGTGAAGCGTTATGAATTGTCGCTGTGGAAGCCGGACAGTACGCTAATGAGCACCTACGTTCAATATCTATCGAAATCGGCTCTGAAAAATCGTGGCATTTTGTATCATTCGGATGGGGCGGTTTGGAGAGAACTTGAAGCTAAAAACATGGCTGGTGATATCGATGTGAAGGATGAAGAAGGAAGAATGACGGCATCGTATCGCTTTGGCATTTTCCCTTATGTAATGAACCCGGCGTTTGTCAGCACAGCACATCATGAGCATGTGCGATTTGGGCCGCATATTTCGTCCGATGAAAAGCTTGCGTACATAATGATTTTCTTTTTGTGGTTAAAAGGTTGAACAAATTTAACTTGATTCAGCAGAAGTCCCCACTTCTATAAGCGGCAGGATGAATGCCAGAAAAGCATTTCAATCAGAGGGAGTTCTGATTCAAGTTAAGCCTCCGGCGGATGTTAGGGATTTTGAAGGGAGTAAATTGTGCTATGCACAATTCAAAATCCCAACGCAATTACGCCGAGGTGCAATTGATTTTTCTATGTTGACTCTCACGTTACGTCATACTTTATAGTTATTTTTGAAGGGAGGTCCTGAGCCATGAAAGTAAAAGAAGTCTCGCAGTTAACCGGTGTCAGTGTGCGCACACTCCATCATTATGATGACATCGGATTGTTAACGCCAGATGACGTGACGGAAGCAGGATATCGACTGTATTCCGACGATAATTTGGCAACATTACAGCAAATATTATTCTTTCGTGAACTCGGCTTCTCTTTGAAAAAAATGAAGGAGTTGCTCGATAGTCCCGCATTCAATCGTCAGGAGGCTTTTGAAATGCAACGACAAATGCTCGTGGACAAACGCAAGCAGCTCGACAGTATGATAAAGACAATTGACAAAACAATTCAACAAGGAAAAGGGGAATATACCATGACAAACGAAGAGAAATTTAAAGGATTCGATTTCAGCAAGAATCCATACGAACAAGAAGCAAGAGAGCGTTGGGGCGACAAGGCGGTCGATGCATCGAATAAGAAGGCTGCACAATTCGGACCAGAGTTAGGCGAGGAAATGAATCGCATTTACTTTAAGCTGGCGGAGCTTAGACATTTGGATCCAGCTTCTGATGAAGCGCAGGCAGGTATTGGTGAGTGGTTTACGTTTTTGAATAAGATGGGCAGTTATTCGCTAGCGGGATTTGCAGGCTTAGGGCAGATGTATGTGGATGATGAAAGGTTTACGAAGAATATTGATAAGTTTGGAGAAGGGCTGGCAGTGTTTATGAGGGATGCTATGGGGATTTATGCGGAGCAAGGGAAGTAAAAAGAATATTATTTTGAGTGCACTCACGGGTGCTAGGCCACTGTTACCATTCGCTTCTTTCAAGGAGCGCATTCTAAGTTCGCCGCGTCCTGCGGCGACGAATGTATGACCAACATCCCGTTGGCCTGATGGTAACAGTGCCTGATTCCCGCCTGTTTAAAAAATGACGCTATAATTAATTCTGAGCATTACTTAAGAATAAAACTGCCATGTTATAAGTAAAAAGATTAATATAACAATAGTAATGATCGACAGAAGATAAATAGCCTTCTGGAATCTCATTAAAGTTGCCTTTTTCCAATTAACTAAAATGAAAATAATAAAAACGACACTTGCAATAGTTAAAACATAATTAGCAACTATATGTGGGAATACTTCAAAATAGCCTCGATCACTCTTACTCAACATCCTAGTTGCTAATAAAATAATATTTACGATAAATGCTGTACCAACTATATTTAATAGGTAAACCCATTTTTTTATTTTAATAGAAGGTTTTTTTCTTCTTCGATTCAAAATACTGATTACGATTAAAACGAACGGGGAAGCAATAAAGTGTACTAAACAATAAATGAATAATATTGCACTTATTGTTAACCAAGATATACTTTTATCTAAAGGGAGATAATCTGAAATCGATGTAGAAATTTGTTTAACTTTACCGTCCTCTATAGAAAAATAAAGAACATTTGTAAGAATAAACATAGGACTACCATTTGTCATTTTATAAACATTTGGATATGTTTGGACGTAATTAGCTTTCATACCTGCCAAACTTACTTCAATTTCATTCGCATTTAGTGATTTCACTGTAAGTGGTAGTAAATAGTAATACAAATTTAAGAAGCCACTTTTCATTCTGCGAGAAGTAAGATACTTTCCTTCTGTTATTTGTGAGTTTGGTAAGTCCGCCAATTTTACTTCATCTATCTTTTTTTCTCCAACCAATTCCTTCGTCAGTCCATAGGAAATATCAACCTCTGAAGCTTGATTCGTTAATATGATTATTGCAAAGTTTTCTTCAGGGACGATATGAAAATTACTTGAAAAGGAAACTGTATTTCCACCATGTGTTAATCCTTTAAACTTTCCATCATACTCCCAAAAACCATGTGCGATACCAGGGACATTTTCATTAGCAGCATAACTTTGCGACAGCATTGTAATTAGCGTATTTGCATCCTCAAACAAAACGTTTTCATTATCGGATTGCGGCATAAGAGCCATTGCAAACTTAGCTAAATCTTGAGCTGTTCCATTTATTCCACCGCTAGGATACATGGACATATAGAACGGTGTCGATAGTTTGAAATTACCTTCTTCAATAAGCTCATATCCATTTACTTTGTTTTTGGTTATCTGCTCATTTCTCCCTAAAGACAAATATGCAGTTGAATCTAGAATACCTAATTTTTGAAATATATGTTCATCAACATATTCATTAAAGTCTTGTTCTGTAATTAATTGAACAATATATGCAGCTAGGGAAGTTGAATAATTAGAATAAGCAACGACTTTACTCGGTTGATATATTTGGTTTGGCTCAGCAATTTTCAACCCTTCTTCTAAAGAGTTTACAAAGTGTTCGTTAGCATATCCTACATCAAAAATATTATCCTCAAATCCAGCAGTGTGATTCATTAAATCCAACATAGTGATAGGAGCATCATATGTTAGTTTTGTTAAAAATCCTTGCGGTAAATAGCTGTTTATATCTTCAGCTAAATCGATTTTTCCTTGTTCGACTAATTGCATGACCGACACCCAGACAAATAATTTACTAATTGAACCCCATTCAAAAACAGCGGTATTGGCATTTATTTTAATTTGGTTTTCAATATCTCCATAACCGTATCCTTTTGATAAAACAACTTTATTATCTTTCAAAATAACAATACTCGCACCCGCAGTTGTTTCACCAATATATTCATTTACATAGTCGTCCACAAAACTTTCAATATCGGATAATGAAATTCCAGAAGGTGTTGTAAGTTCATTAGCATAAATTGTTTCGGTAAAAAACAAAGATAAAGCTAGTATCAATAAAATGACAAAATTTTTATTCATGCGGCACTCCCTTATAATAAGTATATATTAGCAGCCTTAAAGATAATTGAATCTATTTGCAAAATGATTTCCGTTGAAGAACATCATTTCGCAATCTTTAATTTATTTTAGCATAGATTCCTTTTATTGAAATTAATTTTCCAAATATGTATCCGATTTCCTCATTTCCCTCTATATAAAGAATAAAAGGGGAATGACCACTATGACAACTTACTTAAAAGACTATGCACACTTCACAAACAAAGACGAAATGGACGAGGCGGCGCGACGTCATGTCATTGCAAACTGGAACGAGATGAATGATACGGATCGAGCTGTACTAGATCTAATCCGTCGTTACTCTGTAAAATACGGTGCTGCTCACTTAAAGCACGACACGATGGCAGAGGTAATTGGCAAGTCCAACGTAACCATTCGGCGCGCGATTCGTAAGTTGGAAAGTCTTGATATTATCGAACGCATTCACTATATTCGACCAGTTATGAACGGGCTTGGCGCTAACATTTACACTATTTTACCCTTCAATGACCAGTCGACTTTGACCACTCCGCCAACAGTGGACGAGCCTAGTGACAGTGAGACTGAGGACGTTGTTCCCAAATCTGAAGCATTTTCTTCTAAATCTAAAAACATAAAAAGCCTTACTCTTACAGATACGTATCCTGCGGAGCCGACTCTTCCACCTACAACGTTGTTTGGAAGAATGAAAGAACTATTGTCAACAACGATTGGTGACAATAGTTCTTTAGCCCGTCAATTGTTTGGCATTTATCGCGCACTGTCATTACGTATGTTGAAATTTAGCATTCATGAGCACCAAGGAGAATTATTTGAACAGTTGGCGATGCAAGCCCTTCATATTTCTATTCAAGCTACAAAGCGCAAAGAGATTCGAAATATTCCTGGTTATTTTGATGGGTCTACCGTAAATTGATCGATAAGGCGTTGTTTGATGATATTTTTATGGAGTTTGATATGCCGGTAGAAGGAATTTTATATTAAGATATTGCGGGGTGAACACTTGTTCTGTATACTGATATTAAGGGGGGAACGGATGTGCTTAATCAGTTAATCAAGTCAATGGACCATGGTGTGCTACTGGATATGTTTTATATTGATAAGAATGGGGCAGTGAGCAAGAGACGGATAAAGGTAATCCAAGTTGGCGAAGTTTCCTTTCGGGCGTATTGCCATCTGCGAAAATCTAATCGAACATTTAACATCGACAATGTTTTGGCAATCGTTCCCGTCATCAGAAAAGAACGTGATGTAGTATGATGGATCAACATGGGTGATAATTTATTGAAAAGAAAGGTGCAGAATCAAGTGAATTCCGCACCTTCCCACTTTCATTCCCCCAGAAACCCAATATGCTTCTTCTCCTCCAACGGGTTCTCCCGCTTCAACGACACCAACAAAAAATTCAACTGTGACACATGCTGTAGTAGCTCAACGGGTGCATTGTTATTCGTGAGGAAGCCTTTAAATATAATTAGTCTTGTACCAATATAGCCAATCCCCGTAATGTTGACAGTCATAGTTTGCCCAAAGGATGTTAGCATGAGTCCAACTTCTTGGTCATGATTCAGGTTACGATTATAGGCGTTGACGGCTGCGACGACTTGGTTGGCGATCGTTGCGGCGTCGTTATCAGATGTAGGTGCGAGCTGTGGAATTTCTGGCAAATTACTTGTCATCGTAATCACTTCCCTCTATATAAGATAGACACAAGTTTTTAGGGCTGTTAGTATGTAGATACCCTGAAAGTTCCGGATTGAAAACATTTTGAGTGTACGGTGAATACTTTGCCGAATAGATCTTAGCGAAGGCGCCTAACAGAGGTAGTTGAAGTCATAAGACTGGTGGTGAAGCTGCTTGGCTTTTGGCGGGAAGCATCCCCTAGCGTTGTTGGGAGGACTCCTTATTTCAATGTTTTAATGTAGTGAATAACACTTTTGCTTTTAATTATTTTCAAAAACATGAAACTCTTAGCTGGTAAAAGACGTATAATTAAGTAGAGAGATAACAGATGTCATAAATTATTCGAAATATCCAAGTGAACTAGGTCTCGGGGCTTAGATAGTTTCCATCTATAGCCGGTTTAGTTTGCCGTTTTAAAAGTGCATAATAGGTGTAACAGATTGTGGGGGTTGATTGTCGTGGGGAAAACGATATATATTGTCCTAACGGATACAGGGACATTGCTGTCGAAGGCTATTGGGCTGTATACGAGGAAGGATTTGAATCACGCTTCAATCGCTTTTGATGAGCAATTGAATGAGGTGTATAGCTTCGGGCGGAAGCAGCGGCATAATCCTTTTGTCGGTGGTTTTGTCAGGGAGGATGTATCAACGGGGATATTCCAGGACGCGGATTGTATGATTTTTAGCTGTGAGGTTAGTGAAGAGGAATATCATAAAATGCGCAGAATGGTTCGTCAGATTGAACGTCGTAAAGAGCAGTATAAGTATAATTTTATCGGGCTGTTTGCGGTTGCTTTAAATATCGGTATTCAGCGTGAACATGCATTTTTCTGTTCACAGTTTGTCGCAACGGTTGTCAATGAAGGCGGCGTGCGGATGTTTGCGATCCAGCCGAATATGGTACAGCCTCATCATTTTACGAAGGTCCCTTTTTTAATACAGGAATTTGAAGGCGATTTACGGACTTATTTATCTCAAATTAGAGGGCAGCAGGAACGTCAGCCCGTTCGCATTAGTATGTGGAAAAGTTTAGCGTTTCGCTTACTGGCCTAATCATTCATAATTTACTAGAAAGCAACTTCTCCTATTTGGAAAAGGTTGCTTTTTTTATCGTCATTATTCTCAGTTTATTCTACTAGTATGGTATGATTTTTAAAAGAAATGGAAAAGAAAGGGGGAATGGTTTTGGATGAAGAGCTAAAGGATGTTATCAAGAGAGTGGCTGATTTGGAGCAGGAGGTAGCGTCGCTAAAGCGTCAACTGGCTGATCAAGAAGTCGTTCCAGAAAGAGCTTCAACGATGCGCGTTGCAACACCGGTGAAGCATATAGAGAAGGCGGCTACTCCAAAGCAGGAAGTACCCGTTCGAGTACCACCGACTGTACGGAAGGAATTTAATCTGGAGAAAGCATTGGGTACTTGGTTGCCGAGAGTCTTCATGTTCATCCTGCTATTGGGTGTGCTGTGGGGCTTGAAGGTAGGGATGGATCATGGCGTGATTACGAATCCGGTGCGCGTGGTGCTTGGTTATGCGGGGACCTTCCTGCTGTATTACTTAGGCATGCGCTATGTTCGTGGTGGGAAAAAAGGATTTGGTTTGACGTTATTAGGTGGCTTTATAGGCCTTGGGATGTTGACGACCTTTGCGGCACACCATTTGTATGGCTATTTAAGCTTTACAGTCGCGTTTTTACTAGGTGTCGTCTATATTGTCGCGGGATTGTTGTTATCGCGGAAAATGAAGTCAGAGACGCTGACACTGTTTTCGGGAATTGCGGGATTTTTACTTCCATTTTTATTGGAAGGAGAAGGGGCTACTGCGATTCAGTTTTGTGCGTATATCTTGCTGTTATTTCTATCATTGTTTTACGTGTCGCTTAGTCAACGGCATAAGTTTTCCTTTTATGTGACGTTTGTGTTGTTCCATTTGACGTTGTTCTTTTACGCAATTTTGGATGGTGGCTACGATGCAGAGGGGATATTGGTTACGACGGTACTCATCCAACATGGTGTGATTTTGTTCTTTTATGTAAAAGGAAAGATTTCAAGGAGTGTTTTTACAGAAGGACTGTTGTACTCGAATTTTGTGTTTACAATTGCTTGGATTAAATTGCTCGATCATACGGCGGAGGTAGCGGTTTATGGTCTATTGGCGTTGGCCTACTGCGGGCTTGCACTATATACGTTATGGAGGAAGGATCATGCACTACGCGGGGTGTTATCGGCGGTGGCTGTATTTGCGCTAAGTGTTTTAGTATTGTCCTTCGATTTAGAGGACAGCCGGGTTGTGCTGATGTTGCTGCTGTTGAATGGTACGCTTGGCATTTGGGTCGGTGTACGCTATGAGACGCTGCGGACGATTGTGACAGGCTCCATCGTCTATTTGTTTGCCTTACCCGCAGTACTTATCATTGTGCAAATTGAACAATTGTGGTCGTTAGAACACGCAGTATGGTTGGTATTGTTAGCTTCCATGGGCTGGTTGTTTTACACGCTATATCGCTGGACGCCAAAGTGGCTAGTAGGAAAAACACAACGCATTGATGGCAGTTTGATTGTCGGGCAAGTGCTCGTTTTACTATACCTTAGTCAACTGACCATGCTGTGGCTGTCGAGTGTCTCTCTGGCATTTGAAACGGCTATGCACGTTCAAAGATTTGTCGTGTTAGTGGTACTTTGTGCAATGTACACGTTGCATAAATGGCGTAAAGGGCTTTATGTGGCACATAGTACAGTGATTTTATTTTTAATCCTTAGCGTATCCGTAATGCTATCGGGTCTAGGGGTATCTTATGCTTATGGCGAGTTTTTGTTTAATTTTTTTGTACAGTTTGCTTATGTGGCGCTGCTGACTATGTTGATAGGAGCGATTATGAAGGATCGCTTTTACGTACCAGCGAAAAAGTTAAAGTTGGACATCTCGGGGCTAGCGGTAGTGATGCAAATCATTTATTTCATCTTTTTGAATAAATGGTATTTCGCCTTTGTTAATATGTATGCCTGGGAAACGGAATATGTGTTGTTTGTGCACACATTCCTGCTGTTTACCTTTGCTTTCCTGTCCATTAGTATTGGCGGCAAGTGGCAGTGGAAGATTGTTAAATTCATAGGGGCAGGACTTCTTATCGCTTGTGTGTTAAAGCTCTTCATCATCGACTTGGCTAGTATTTCGATTCTAGTTCGGGCCATTTTGTTTACGATTGTTGGGGTAGTTGGATTAATCTATTCACGGACGTTGTTGAAGGAAGAGAAGTAATTTCAATAAGAATGAAAGGAATAGGAGGTATGAAGAATGAAAATCCATAGAATAGATCATGTAGGTATTATCGTAAAAGATCTTCCTGCTGCTAAAGCCTTTTTTCTCGACCTTGGACTAGAAGTGCTAGGGGAGGCGGAAGTGAAGGGAGAGTGGGTAGAACGAATAATTGGGCTTACTGACGTTAGGCAGACGGTTGTCATGTTAGGGATGCCGGATGGTCAGGCAACTTTGGAGCTGGTCAAATTCCATTCGCCGTCGGATGAAAAAGCTATTCAGCAGTCTTTTGCAAATACGTTGGGTATCCGACATATTGCATTTGCAGTTGAAGATATTGAAGCCATTGTTGCCAAATTGAAAAGTAAAGGTGCGGAACTTTTTGGCGAGATACAAAATTACGAAAATGCTTATAAGTTATGCTATGTTCGTGGGCCAGAAGGGATTATTTTAGAGCTGGCGGAGAAAATTGATTAAAGAGTGAATGGGATATTGTTGAAGGGAGAGAAGTAGTGGGGAAGATTCCACTGCTTTTTTTATTTGAAATAAAGGAACGATATAACTTACATTGTGTCGGATATATTCGACATCAGGAGATGATTACTTGTATAATTTGGTTAATGGGAGGTTTACCATGACGAAAAATTTGCGAATCAAGGCTGCGCGGGCGGCGAAGGATCTATCACAAAAAGATGTTGCCGAGGCGATTGGTATTACGAGGCAGACGATGAATGCGATTGAGAATGGTGAATACAATCCCTCGTTGAAATTATGTATTGCGGTGTGTAAAGTGCTGGATAAAACATTGGATGAGTTATTTTGGGAGGGATGAGCATGCAGCAGGAGCGTTATGATGAGTTTCAAGTGGCGAAAAGGCATCGGTATGGTCACCATGCTTTCTTTTTGACGATAGTACTTATTTTTGTGAATGGTTTAATAAAAATGAATTATATCTGGGCAGAACCATTGATAGAAATGCTAGTATTGATGTCTATTCCATCGACGTATATGGTGGTGATGACGATTTTGAATGGCGCGTATATGAGTAGAAAAGACAAGAACACCTACTTATATATCCCGATGTTTGGCTTCGTTTCACTGTTTAGTTTGTTTGTCATTGGGCAAGCGATTTGGAGTGATGTGTTTGCGCCTATAAAGGACGGTAGGTTGGATAATAGTGCAAGTATATTGTTTATAGCAGCTAATTCTATCTCCATGACCATTGCGATGATTGTTCGGAGAAGAAAGGATTCCCGGATGATACGTGAGGAAGCATGAAAATCTTAGCCAATTTCGCAATTCCAGTAGAAACATGCGATAATAAGAAAAAAGATGAAGTAGGCTGATGAAATGACAAAAACAATCGATTTACAAGTGAATGCAAAAAATATAGCAGATTTGAAAAAAGGCTATCCGTTAATTTTAAAGGAAGCGATTATTAATACACATGCTTTGACAGAGGAAGGCGCGATTGTTCGTTTGGTGGACAGAGACCGTCGTTTTGTGGCGAAAGGCTATTATGGCAATCAAAACAAAGGAATTGGCTGGGTGTTAACACAAAAAGAAGAGGAAGCAATCGACTTCGATTTCTTCGAATCAAAAATTGCAAAGGCACTTGAACGACGAGAAGCGCTTTTTGCAGATCCAGACACGACGGCATTTCGCGTGTTTAACGGAGAAGGCGATGGCGTTGGTGGATTGTCGATTGATTTCTTCGACGGTTATTATATGGTGAGCTGGTATAGCCAGGGAATTTATTCACTGAAGCATCATGTTTATAGTGTGCTGGATAAAATTGTTGAGTATAAAGGGATCTATGAGAAAAAACGCTTTGATACGAAGGGCGAATATATCGAGCAGGATGATTTTGTCCGTGGTGAGCAAGGTGATTTCCCGATTATCGTCAAGGAAAATGGCATGAATTTCGCGGTTAATTTGAATGATGGCGCGATGACGGGTATTTTCTTGGATCAGCGTGATATGCGTCAGGCGATTCGCGATAAGTATGCACAGGACAAAAATGTACTGAATACATTTTCATATACGGGAGCGTTTTCTGTTGCGGCAGCACTTGGCGGGGCGATGAAGACGACGAGTGTCGATTTAGCGAAGCGTAGTTTGGCGAAGACGATTGAGCAGTTCAGCGTCAACGGTATTGACTATGAGCAGCAGGATATCAAAGTGATGGATGTCTTTGAATATTTCCGTTACGCGAAGCGCAAGGAATTAAAGTTCGACCTGGTGATTTTGGACCCACCGAGCTTTGCGCGTACGAAGAAGTATTCGTTCAGCACGGCAAAGGATTATCCAGCATTGCTGAAAGATGCCATTGCGATTACGGAGAAAAATGGTGTCATTGTGGCATCGACGAATAATGCGAGCTTTGGGATGAAGAAGTTCAAGACATTCATTGAAGAGGCATTCAAGGATGCGGGGTCCTCGTTCAAGATTCTTGAAGAATCCTCATTGCCGAGGGATTTCCGCACAAATCGTGACTTCCCGGAATTTAATTATTTAAAAGTCGTTGTTATTCAGAAGTTGAAATAAGAAATTGGAGCCGTACCTGGGAGGACTAGGTGCGGCTTTTGTTTTGGGATGCTTCTTACTACCGTATAGCAGGCGAATACTACCGGATAGGGTGTGTTTACTACCGCATAGCAGTCCAAATCACGATTTTAATGAAGGAAAAGTGAACTTCATAGGGAATTATAGAAGATGGGGGTGAGTGTGTGACGGAAGCAATTTTACATGGCATCATTTTGGCATTTGGACTCATTGTGCCGTTGGGCGCACAAAATGTCTTTGTTTTTAATCAGGGAGCGTTGCAGCCGACATTTGTACGAGCGTTACCTGTTGTGGTGACGGCGGGGATTTGTGATGCCATTTTAATTGTGGCCGCAGTGTCGGGTGTGTCGCTACTAGTGCTGACATTTGCTTGGTTGGAAAATATCATTTTTAGTATCGGCATTTTATTTTTAGTATATATCGGCTTTGTGTTATGGAAAAGTGATGCGAGGGCGATGAAGGTGGATGGACAGCAGTTTTCGGCGAAGAAGCAGATTATTTTTGCTGCGTCTGTTTCTTTATTGAATCCCCATGCTATTCTCGATACGATTGGCGTCATTGGATCGAGTTCGCTAAATTATTCGGGAGACGTCAGAGTGGCATTCACGCTGACGACCATCATCGTTTCGTGGCTATGGTTTCTTGGATTAGCGATTGCCGGCAGATATTTCGGGAAATTGGATTCCAGTGGCAAGCTAATGGCGTTGTTGAATAAAGGCTCTGCGTTGGTTGTTTGGGGAATTGCCGTCTATTTGGCGATTCGATTGGTGGGGAATCTGGGTTGATTCCCCACCAATCGAATCAAGTTAAAGCTCCTGAAGTTCCGCGTTCAATTTCTTCATCTGATTTCTGAAATAAAGATAAAAAGCAGTCCAGAAAATAGAGTAGACGACAATGAATAATCCTAGTGTCAGCAAAAAGCTTTTCAGAGTAAATGGAATCCAGCCAATGCCGAATGCTAGGATAAAATACAGCACAACGACTGTTATAAAATGAAGCCCGGTCTGTTGAGAGAGTCGCAAATTGGTATTTTCAAAATAGAGTGGGCTTACTGTGAAAAACCATCCGCTGAAAATAGAACCGAGTGAGTTTTTCAAGAATAATTGTCCGTCTAACACGTCCTGCTCGCCAAAATAAACGACGGAATTCGTTAAGATGACGGCGATAAATGCCCCAAAGAAAATGCCAATCATACTTCTGAATAAAAAGGTCTTCATTCGCCCCTCCTCCTATTCATTTTCAATGATTCTTTAATGGTATTGACGTATGTGCGAGAAACGTATTCCTTTGCCCCCGACTTAAAATAGACGCAGAGTGTTCCGTTGAAGGACGCTTCAAAACTACTCATTTCATGGAGATTGGCGATGACGGATTTAGAGAGTCGGACGAATTTATTGGCAGGGAGGATTTCCTCCAGTTCGTATAATTTTTCTTTTAATTTAAAAGAACCGTCGGCCGTGACGGCGACAACTCCGTCTTTATCAGTATGGAAATAGTGGATGTCACCAGGCTTTAGGATATGCTGCATATCGCTGTCTTTTCCGACAAGGAACTCCGTTTCCCTTCCTTTTATAAAATCAAGAACCTCCTGAACGGAATGATCTAATTCGGGTGATTCGATTGTCACTTTTGTTTCTTTATAATCACTATCGATGTTCAATGACACTTTCATGGCAAGACCCCCTTAGATAATAGTATACAACTAATCTACGAATGTCTTGGGGGTAGTCTGTCAACTTCTTCTTTTGTTTGTAAAACGGATGATAATGAATGCGGCTAGAACTAAACCGGCAATGTAACCGGTGGAGATGAGTGTACTGTTGTCAAACGTCAGTTGCCCATTCCAAACCGCTATGAAGAGATTGTTCATGTGATAGAGGGGGTTCACGTCAGCAATAATTTGTACGAATTTCGGCATCATAGCAATTGGCATCGCGAAGCCTCCCGTAAACATAACGACTTGGAAAATGACGATGGAAAAGACAAGTGCTGCGTTCATGCTTTTGAATAAAGAATAGATTGCCGAAGAAATGACAAGCAATACAGCATTCAGGATGATGAAAAATCCGTAAGCACTTAGAAAACGTACTGGCTGGAACGCTAGATCATAAGCGATCATCCCGATGGCGTAAACGAGGAAAAATCCGATGCTTGTAATGATGATGGATTTCAAAATAGCTGATAGTAGCAGCATTTTCTTTGGTACAGGTGATAGGTTGATGCGTTTTTCGACACCGGTTGTACGATTCATCACTTGATCGAAACCGAAAGCGAAAAAGATGACACCGAACGTGATGAGCAAGATGAATGACGGCGTGTACGTTTCTGCATAGCTTAAATTTCCGGCGTATGTCTGATTGCCGAACAATTGCCCCATGAAAAGATACGTGACTGGCGGAACGATAATCGTGAAGACTAAGTAGAATAATTCCCTTGAGAACATAAGTAGGTCGTATTTCAATTGTGTCGCTAACATAATTTTCTCCCCCTTAAATGGATACCTTTGTCAGATAGAATTCATTAATTGATTTGTAACCCGATGCCAAAATGCCTTCTGTCGTGTCGTAGATTTCATTGATGCCGTTATTGATGAGCATCACTTTGTCGCAGTACATTTCGATTTCATCCATATTATGTGTCGTTAATATGACCGTGCCGCCTGTGCGTTTGTTGTAATCGGTAATGTATGACCAAAGGATGTTACGCATATGAGGATCTAAACCGGTCGTTGGTTCATCCAAAATCAATAGCTTTGGTTGTGATAAAAAGGCAATCGCTAGACTGACAATTTGCTTCCATCCACCAGAAAGCTTATCGAAATACTTTTTACGATGTGGCGTCAATTTGAAGTCCTCGATAATTGTGTTGATGTCGAGTGGTGATTTGTAATAGGCTTTGAATAATTTAAGCAACTCGACTACCTTTAGCGTTTTGTAGAACTGAGTTGGTTGCAGGACGACGGAAATTTGTTGTCGGATTTGTTCTAGTTGATTCATCGAGAGTGCTTTAATTTCTTTATCAAACAGGGCGACGTTTCCTGTATCGTATTGTTTAATCGTCATAAGGATTTCAAGAAATGTCGATTTGCCTACCCCGTTTTTTCCAATAACCCCAATAATCTCGCCTTGTTGTGCTTGAAAGTCCAGCCCTCTCAGAACATGATTGTTACCATATTTTTTTTGTAGGTTGTTGACGTTGATGATATTCATTGCAATCCCTCCGCTTAAGTTCTTTGTAACCAAAGTGTATGTGGTTTTGAATGACCTGTCGTTGTGATTTCGGTGACTCGCGTTTATTAGAAGGTAACTTACAGAAAATGATGGATGAAATACATTTGGTTTTTGAATGGCTTTAAAGGGAAATATGGTTAATTAAGAGAATAGGTAGTAGGGGGTGTCAGGAATGAATTCATTGCAACCGAAAAAGCGGAGTAAGTTACGCATATTTCTCGGGAAGAAAGCGTATCGCTTAAAGCGCTATTCAGAATGGTACATAGATGGCAAGAAGTATGCGACAAAGCGAGTGGAGGATCAGTTGCGTCATGTTGTGTTTCAACATCGAACGCCTTTGCTTCGCGAGTTGAAAGATGTAGATATGGAATTGCAAAGGAATAAAATCATCAATTTAAAGATTGCGGTGAAACGGTTGAATGGCATCGTGCTACAACCTGGTGAAACCTTTTCTTATTGGCGTTTGATAGGCAATACGACGAAACGGAAGGGCTATGTCGAGGGCATGATTTTGCATTATGGCAAGGTAACGACGGGCGTTGGTGGGGGATTGTGCCAGCTGTCGAACCTGATTTACTGGATGACGATTCACACGCCTTTGACGGTAACGGAACGTTATCGCCACAGTTATGATGTATTCCCAGATTCGAAGCGTAACCAGCCATTTGGCAGTGGTGCGACATGTGCCTATAATTATTTAGATTTACAAATAAAGAACGAAACGACTGAGCCTTATCAGCTCGTTGTGTATGTGACGAATACTTCGCTTGTTGGTGAATGGCGTACCACTAAGGCGGCAAATCGAACGTATAAAGTGTATGAAAAGGATCATAGTTTTACGTTGGAATTATGGGGAGGCTATGTGCGCCATAATTCGATTTATAGAGAAGTGTATAACATGAATGGTGAAATGATTGATGATGAATTTATTACAGAAAATCATGCGATTACGATGTATGAACCATTTTTGAGTTATGGGGAGTGACTACCATTATAAAAGTTGAGAAATTATATGTGCGCATATTGAAAGAAGACGATAAATATCTTCTGGCCAAATGGCTTTCTGATCCTGAAATTCTTCAGTATTACGAAGGCAGGGACAACTCGTTTGATGTGAGGAAAGTGGAAGAGAAGTTTTTCGAAGAAGAGGACGATGCTACTCGGTGTCTGGTTGAATTTGATGGTGAGCCAATTGGCTATATTCAGTTTTATGAAGTGGATGAAGGAGAAAGAATTACATATGGCTTTGCAGACGTGATGGAATCGATTTATGGCATGGATCAGTTCATCGGAGAATCAGCCTATTGGGATAAAGGAGTAGGAACGCAGCTTGTTCGCTCGATGGTGGCGTATTTAATGGATGAAAAAGGTGCGGATTGTGTTGTGATGGATCCGCAAACGTGGAATGAACGTGCGATTCGCTGTTATGAGAAGTGTGGGTTTGAGAAAGTGAAGTTGTTGCCGGCGAATGAGTGGCATGAGGGTGAATATCGGGATTGTTGGTTGATGGAGTATCGAAAAAGAGTTGGTGGTGAGGTGTGAAAAATCGAGGTTCTTCTATGAGTAAGGAAAATCATTGTATGACGTATTCGTTTGCCAGCAGACATCCACTTGGCAAACGAATACGTCGATATTGTGTGTGGTGCTTAATAATCTAACTGACGTAAATAAAGAAGTAGCTCGTCATCGTTTAGTTTTTTGATTCTGTACTTCCGAATTTGATTTTCGATTTTCCTGTAATCAGCATCTTTGTTGCTAAAAAAGGTAGCGACATGTAGGATTATCTCAGCTAAAACAGCTACCATTCCAGCAGAACCTAACCCCGTGCCCATCGTTTCAATTTCGAGAAGTTGCCCTTCGGCGAATGGAACGATTTCTTTTTTATATTCGCCTTTGATGACAATATGGGTTTCTTTATTTTTAAAGGCTAACAATAAATCTTCTATATTGAATACTTCAAAGTAGGCATTTTCTTTTTCTAGGCCTAATAGTTCTTCTAAAACGGTTCCTTCACTTTTCCCAACTGTTTTTGCAATGGCTTGGATAGTTTTCACGGAATAGCCCGTTACCTCTTTTTTGTTGACATTTGAAAGCATTTGCTGGCTCAGCCCGGTTTCCTTAAATACATCGTAGCGTTTTTTTTCGTTTTTTTGCAAATAGACATCTAACAGTCCCATTTCAAATTCCTCCTTTTTAATAAAATTTAGTTTACTGAAATTAAATTTACTAAAATATACTTTACTAAACTATATTATAGTATATGTATGGGGAGTTGTAAAGTTATACTCAGAATTATCTTTTAACTCGGTTAGTGAACCTATGGAGAAATAAAGGAGTAACCATTCTGGTGCTACCTGTTGGTTGGTGGAGTATCGAAAGAAAGTAGGTGAATAGGTGTGAGAAATCGAGCTTCTTCCGTTATTATCGAAAACAACAAAGTTGCATTGATTAAAAGGGTTAGAGCTGGACAAGAATATTATGTTTTTCCTGGTGGTGGAATTGAACAGGATGAAAGTCCAGAACAAGCTGCGATAAGAGAAACGTTCGAAGAATTAGGTGTTCATGTTGCGATTAAAGGTAGCCTTGGAATTGTTAATTATAATGGGTTACAGTCCTTTTTTATTGCCGAAGTTGTTGGTGGTGTATTCGGAACGGGAGAAGGTGAAGAGTTTAAGGGTGAATGTAAGAATAGGGGTACTTATGAACCGATGTGGGTCGAATTGGAACAATTATCATCATTGGACGTTCATCCGATAGAGATTGCAGAAAAAGTATCATCTTTATATAGAGATTGAAATAGCAAGAGGGGGAGCGTATGAATGAAACAAGATTGCAGCCGCTAGAAGCTGCAAGTAGATTTATTGCAGCAAAGTTTCCGAATTGCCAAGCTGCATTGCTAGCTGGAAGTGTGGTTAGGGGTGAACAGACAGCTACATCCGATTTGGACATCGTTGTTTTTGATGACAAAGTCGAGTCGGCGTATCGTGAATCATTTATTGACTATGATTGGCCGATTGAAGTGTTTGTGCATAACCTCTCCTCGTATAAAGACTTTTTCAAGCTGGACTGTGAGAGGGCTCGTCCTTCATTGCCACGGATGGTTTCGGAAGGGCTTGTCATCAGTGACTCGGGAGTTGTTCGTACGATAAAGGATGAGGCAGATGAACTGTTGAAACAAGGTCCTGCTATGTGGTCAGAGAAAACGATTGAAACGAAGCGGTATATGCTGACGGATGCGCTTGATGATTTAATTGGTTCAACGAATCGGGCCGAAGAGCTGTTCATTACGAATACATTGGCAAATGCCATCCATGAATTCGTTTTGCGGACAAACGACCAGTGGGTTGGGGAGTCGAAATGGGTTGTGCGGGCTTTGAATGACTATGATGAGGACTTTGCGGGGAGATTCGTGCAAGCGTTTGATATGTTTTATAGAACGGGTGCTAAGGGTGAAATAATCAACCTGGCTGATGAAGTACTGCAACCCTATGGTGGTCGGTTATTTGAGGGATATTCGATGGGGAAAGGTGATCGCATATGACAACTACATACGTTGATTGGGGAGGGCATAAGTTGATGCTGACATGGAAGAGCAATCTTATGCCGAGTCGAGAATTAATCACAAGTGTGCATGGATTTTGTTTTTATCATGGGGAGTTAGTGATGGTCAATTTGAATGATCGTGGTTGGGATTTTCCGGGCGGTCATATCGAAGTTGGAGAAACAGCTGAAGTCTGTTTTAGGCGTGAGGCGATGGAGGAAGGATATGTGGAGGGGGATTGTCAGCTACTTGGCTCAATGGAAGTGAACCATAGTGAGAATCCGTTATGGAGTGGCTCCAGTCCTTACCCGAAAGTGGGTTATCAAGTATTTTACCGGATGGATATTACGCAATTACATCCATTTGAAGCTAAGTTTGAGTCATCGGGACGAGTTTTTATTCAACCTGAAGAGGCTGCGGATTATCATAAAGGCTGGCACGCCGTGTTGGATGAAATTATGCAGGAGGCGAGGGCGAGGGAATGTTCATCAGAAAATTGAAAGAGCACGAGACGCCGCCTTTCAATCTTTTATTGCTTGCTGATCCATCGCAGGAATTGGTAGAGGAGTATTTGGCGATTGGGGAATGTCATGTAGCTGAAATTGAGGGTGAAATCGTCGGTGTTTATGTGCTGGTGAAGTTGGATGCGGAAACGATGGAGATTATGAATGTTGCGGTGGATGATCGGATGCATGACCGAGGGATTGGCAAGAAGTTAATTGGCGATGCGATTCAAACTGCGCGGGAGCTAGGTTATCGATCACTGGAAGTAGGAACGGGTAATTCGAGTATAGGTCAGCTCGCGCTTTATCAGAAATGTGGGTTTCGTGTGGAAGGTGTTATAAAGGATTTCTTCATTGATAACTACAAGGAAGCGATTTTTGAAAATGGTATTCAATGTAGGGATATGATTCGACTTGCGAGAGGTCTTTGATTATGAATCACGGAACTTTTGGTAATGGGCTATTTCGATTAATTAAGAAATAAAAGGAGAAAACAGCGAAGGATTGCGTATCTTGAATAGTGGTAGCTATTAACGAAGTTACTTTCAACTGTTCTCCCGTTATTTCCAAAAGAAGAATAATTTATAGTGGGAGTGACACCGATTTGAATGTGCGAGAAATAGAAATTTCAGATGCAGAAAAGCTTTCTGATTTAATTCAATAAGTAGAGGCAAGTTCTGATTATATGCTTTGGGGAGCTGGGGAAAGGGTAGTTACACATGAGCGTCAAAAGATGATGATAGAGCGTATGAAAAGGAGTGGAAATTCAACTATACTTGTAGCTGACAACGAAAGTGATGAGTTAGTAGGATACTTATTTGCTATCGGTGGTGATGCGAAAAGAAACAAGCACTCGGCTTATATTGTTGTTGGTATTTCCAAGGATTATCGGGGGCAAGGTGTCGGGTCGAAATTATTTCAAGCTTTGGAACAATGGGCTATTCATCACGGGATCCATCGCTTGGAATTAACAGTTGTTACCCGAAATGAAGCGGGTCTGTCTTTATATAAAAAAATGGGCTTTGAAATCGAAGGAACGAAAAGGAACTCGTTGTATATTGCTGATGAATTTGTTGACGAATACTATATGTCGAAGTTAATAAGCCCTAAAGTACTTTAAATAATCGCGCTAGATAATGGAGGTGTAGTTACTAGCATGGGCAATATTCATATAAGAGCTATTGATGATACCAATGAGTGGATAGTTAGAAAGATAAAATTGAAACCAGGACAAGAAAAATATATTGAATCGGTAGATGAGTGTATAAAAGAAGCGAGTACATACCATCAATGGCGCCCAGTGGCACTATATGATGAAGAGGATATGATTGGATTTGCAATGTACGGTTCTTTCGGACCAAATAAAGATACTTGGATTGATCGAATTATGATAGATGAAAAATATCAAGGCCAGGGCTTAGGGAGAAAAGCAATGCGAAAACTGATTGAGATCGTTTCCGAAGAATATGGGGTGAAAGTGATCTATTTAAGCATCATTGAAGAGAATGAAGTGGCTTTTAAATTATACAAAAGTATTGGATTTGAGTTTATGAATGAAAGGGATCCAAATGGGGAGCTTATATTTCAGTATGTAATGAACTAGAGTTGGTGATAGAATGTTCCAATTGTTTTCGGTCATGGAAAAAATCTATGAAGCGACTGTGTACACCTTTGGAGAAATTCACCTACCTCATTCCGCAATACCATTTTGTCACAAATACGTCGGATGACAAACGTTAACTTTCTTAGTAATCTGATAGTAATGGGTTGTGAAGTTTTTGTGAGGAGGATGGCGGGATGAAACGGATTTTTATCGTTCTTTTAATAGTCGGTATGATGGTTGGCTGCTCGAATGTGTATAGCGAAGAAGAGGGCTATCGAATGGCGGTTATCAATCACGGTTTCCCTGTTCCGAAAAATGCTAGTGAGATTCGACCTGAAATTTGTACAACGGAAATTGCGAAATCGGCGAAATATAAGTTGAAGGATGTTGGTGGCGAGCAGGGCGAACCACCGGCGCATTATTTGGCAGAGATTGAGGACTGGGGCTGGACAGAGTTGGTAGATCAGCGCGTCGGCAATGTTCATTATTATAAAAAAGAAGGCAAAATCATGTCGCTTGTTTTTCAAAAGCATATTTTTGATGTGTTTGAAATGAGCGATGAGGTGAAGATGTAGGAGACTCCTTTTTATAAAGAATAGGGAGGGGAAGAAGCTGAAGAAGTATTTTATCGTGGCTTTTCTTGCGCTTGGTTTGATACTTTGTGCTGTGATTTGGTGGGAAAAACCGCTCTATAGCAACGATGAGGTATCTATCATTGAAGTCATTCAGTCTATTGAAGGCTATGAGGATAAAACGGCGACGATTGACATTTTAGATATAACAGACGTAAAGGAACATCGGATCGTCAGTCTTCTCTATAATCAAAGCCCGGCTCATGCTGGTTTTACCCGAAATGATAAGGGAAATTATCGATGGTCCTATTTTGAAATAAGAAAGGATGAATCCCTTTCACAATTCGGGGTCCATATGCTCGATCAGGATGATATACCTCCAACAATGCTCTACATAGCGAATGAAAATAATAAAGTTGCCAAAATACAAATGACTGTCAATGATGAAGTTATGGAGGTTGACATACGTCCAAATGCGAGAGATGTTGTGTGGGTAGAATTACCGGAGAATCGGGAGAAGAGTTATCAATTTTACTATGCTTATTTCGATGAAGAAGGGAATCAAATCGAACAGTTTGAATAATGGAGTATGAATAAAAAGGAGAATCCATCTACACGGATTCTCCTTTTTCATATGATTAATCGCCCAAATCGACGTTATGATACACCTGTTGAACATCTTCTAAATCGTCTAGTGCGTCAATCATTTTTTCGAATTTCGCTTGTGCATCGGAATCGAGTTCTACGAAATTATGTGCCAGCATTGTTAGTTCGGCGACAGTGAATTCTGTAATGCCCGCATTTTTGAATGCTTGTTGGACGATATGGAACTGGTCCGGTTCAGCATAAACGATGACAGTTTCTTCTTCTTCTTCGAGAATATCGCGAACTTCAACGTCTGCGTCCATGAGTAATTCGAGTACATCATCTGCTGATTTTCCTTCAATCCCGATCACGGCAGTGGCGTCGAACATATAGGAAACGGATCCACTGACACCCATATTGCCATTATTTTTGCCGAATGCAGCGCGTACTTCTGATGCAGTGCGGTTGACGTTATTTGTTAATGTATCAACGATGACCATTGAGCCGTTTGGACCAAAGCCTTCATAGCGCAGCTCGTCGAAGTTTTCTTCAGCGCCGCCTTTTGCCTTTTCGATGGCACGGTCGATGATCGCTTTTGGTACACTATATGTTTTTGCGCGTTCAACAACCACTTTAAGCGCTTGGTTTAGTTCTGGGTCAGGCTCGCCTTGCTTAGCCACTACATAAATTTCACGGCCAAATTTTGCGTAAATACGGCTTGTATCCGCATCTCTTGACGCCTTTTTCTCTTTAATATTATTCCATTTACGACCCATTGAATTTCACTCTCTTTCGATTGAGCATAGATTTACTAGTATTATTATACAACAATTGTATGCGTTGAGACGAGTGTGAAATGCAAAAAAATAGGCTAGTGGAAGAATTTTATTTGCTGATGATGGTTGGACACTTTCAAAGTTTTGTTGGAAAGTTGAGCTAAATGGAGCGGCACTTCATTCCTACCGTTATCACTAAAAATCACGCCAACAACAACGCATCCAAATCCAAAATCACAATCTCCCGCTGGCCACTTTGCTTAATCCAGCCAGCACTTTCAAAATCAGCGAGCTTTCGACTCACTGTCTCGGGCGTCGTGCCAAGATGGGAGGCGAGGTCTTTTCGACTCATTGGCAAGGTGATGTCACTGCGTTTTTGTTCCTCGACTAGATCAGCGAGGTAAATCGCGACGCGCGTTTCGGTAGACTCCATGGCAATACTAGCTGCTTGTTTTTCTGTTTTCGATAATCGTGTCGAAAATTCAGTAAGTACCTTCAATGCAATCGCTGGGTATTTCAATAAAAATTGCTGGAAATCATCCCGCCCCATGACACACAACTCTACAGGTTCGAGTGCTTCAGCATAGGCGTCGTGGACCGACTCACTAAATAGTGAAAGCTCACCTGTAAAATCACCAGGCTCTAAAATACGAACAAGCTGCTCTTTGCCATTGTCGGACAGTCTGTAAATTTTCACACGACCTTTATGGACGATGTACAAGCCATCTGATTTTTCGCCTGCACGGTAGATTGTATGGCCTCGCCCGTGCGAAATTGCATGCGTCTCCTTGACAATTTCTCGCATTTCGACGGCATCCAAATGATTGAAAATCGGCACGATAGAGATGCATAATTTTTGCATCTCAACTGTACCTTCTGTCTGGTGATTACACGTATTCATATCTGTCACTACCCACACCCCTCACTCTGTTAGTAATGCCGCTTCAGCTACCTTTACTTCTTTCTTTCTTTTAGTATACCGAATTAAGCGGACAGCGTTGAGGATAACGATTAGTACACTCAATTCATGGATAAGCATACCGGATGCCAAGAAAACTTTTCCGAGTAGGACACCTGCTAGCAATAAGACAACCGTGCCGACTGCGAAAAGTGTATTTTGCTTCATATTGCGGACAGTTGCTTTGGCAAGTGAATAGGCATGGGAGAATTGATCCAATCGGTCTGCCATTAACACAACATCGGCTGTTTCCATGGAGATATCTGTACCACCTTCACCCATTGCGAGCCCGATATCTGCTGTTGCGATGGCAGGTGCGTCATTGATGCCGTCTCCGGCCATTGCCACTTTGTGACCCGCATCTTTCAATTTCTGAATTATGGCCACTTTGTCTTCAGGGAGTAGCTCCGCATGCACTTCATCAAGACCAAGCTGTGCACCAACAAGTTCTGCGGTGTGCCGATTGTCTCCTGTAAGCATAATGATTTTTTTCACGCCACTGGCACGTAATTGCTGGAGTGCTTGTTCAGCTTCGGGGCGAATTCTATCAGCGATGGAGAAAATACCTGCTACTTTCCCGTCTATACTCGCAAAGATAGCTGTATTACCAGCCTTTTCACGCTGTACTGCATAGGATTCGACAGATTCTTCAATAGAAATTCCTTCGGAGGCCATCAATTTGCGATTCCCGATGGCAAGTAATTTCCCGTCAATGCGGGCGCGTATGCCATTCCCTTTAATGACTTCAGCATCTTGGGGCTCATTGATGAATGAAAGGTTGCGCCTCTTCGCTTCCTTGACAATCGTTTGCCCGAGATGATGTTCGGATATCATTTCAGCCTCTGCAACAAGTCGCAATAACTCATCTGCATCCCCTGCGAATGAATGGATATCTGTCACTTCAGGACGTCCGCGTGTCAGAGTTCCTGTTTTATCAAAAACAACAGTGTCGATTTTTGCGAGCTTCTCCATAATGTCGCCGCCTTTAATGAGAACACCGTTACGCGCACCATTTCCGATGCCAGCGACGATGGACACAGGTGCAGAAATAACGAGTGCGCCTGGACAAGCGATCACAAGGAATGTCAGTGTCATTTCGATATTACGTGAGAAGATATAGACGAGTACAGATAACACTACAATAGTAGGTGTGTAAATATTGGCGAAGCGATCCAGAAATTTCTCTGTTTTCGATTGTGATTCCTGTGCTTCTTCGACTAATTCGATAATGCGCGCAAATGTTGTATCGTCTCCGACACGATCTGCGATGACTTCAATAAAGCCATTGTCGACAATTGTTCCGCTGAAAACACGATCCTCAATTGTTTTAGAAGCTGGGACGGATTCCCCGGTAATGGCTGCTTCGCTCAACGTCGCAGCACCAGATACGATATGACCGTCAACTGCAACTTTTTCGCCAGAGCGAATAATAATGCGGTCACCAAGTACAACATCGTCAATATCAATCGTCATCGTTTCACCGTCACGGATGACCGTCGCTTCAAGGGGTGCCATGTCAACTAATGCCTTTAAAGAAGAACGTGTTTTTTCCAATGTTCGCGCTTCAAGAAAAGCACCAAATAAGAATAGGAATGTGACGGCTGCGGATTCAACATATTCTCCGATGAATAGCGCACCAATGACTGCAATCGTGACAAGTAGTTCAATGCTAAACGCTTTCATCCGAAGAGCTTTAAATGCTTTTATCATGATTGGGGTTCCGGCAATGACAGTGGCAATAATAAGCACCGCCTGCCTCCAATCATGGAGGCCAGAGATGTGTAGCCCGATTGCAGCCGCAAGCAGTAAGCCTGAAATGGCGGTAATCTGGGATGTTCGTTTGGCGTTCATGTAAATCACTCCCCTTTTAGGAAACTTTTTGTGACAGCACGGGATAGCCAAGTTTAACGATGATACTTTGCAATTCATCCGCTTGAATAACGCTGTCATCGAACTGTGCACGAACTTTTCCAGAGTGGAATAAAACTTTTGCTCCCCCCACGCCGTTAACTTTGTTTAATGCACTTTCAATTTTCTTAATACAAGATGGGCAACTCAGTGGCTCTAAACCGAATACGACTTTTTTCATTTTTCTCATCCTCCAGTAGTTGTATTGTTTTCCTTCTGTCTATAGAATAAGCCGTTTCGGAAGATAAAACCTTGACGTGTATCAAGAACGAAAAAGTTGTTGAAAAAATTTATGATAGGATAAAAAACAATGTAGTATACTATAGATAGGCGTTTAAACTTTCATACAGAAAGGAACTAGACACATGGAACTTATTTATAAAGGCAAGACGAAAGATGTATATAAAGCGGAGGGCAACAATGTTCTCCTTAAATTCAAAGATGATGTAACGGGTGAGGATGGCGTTTTTGACCCGGGTGCAAACACAGTTGGCTTAACGATTGAAGGTGCAGGGCAATCGGGACTTCGGATGACAAAATTTTTCTTTGAGAAGATGGCGGAAAAAAATATTCCAACGCATTATGTTGCAGCTGATCTTGATGAAGTAACGATGACGGTGAAGTCAGCGAAGATGTTTGGTAAAGGGCTTGAAGTCATTTGTCGGTATCGTGCTGTTGGGAGTTTCCTACGTCGATACGGGGCTTATTGTGAAGAAGGACAAGCATTGGATGCATTTGTTGAAGTGACGCTGAAAGACGATGATCGCAATGATCCGCCTATTACACAGGATGCACTTGCGCAGTTAGGTTTATTGACGGCAGAAGAGTATGTGACGCTTGAGACGTTGACGAAACAAATTTCGAGTGTTGTGAAGGACGAGCTCGCAGCAAAAGGCCTTGAGTTATATGATATTAAACTTGAATTCGGACGCGATGGCGTTACAGGTGAAGTGATGCTGATTGATGAAATTTCAGGCGGCAATATGCGCGTTTACCAAAACGATGTCTATATTACACCAATGGATTTAGAGAAATTGGTATTGGCGTAAAATGAAAACCGCTGTTCATTCCACAAGACGTGGGATTGACGGCGGTTTTTTCTTTGCTACCTTTCATACATAATAAAATGATTGAAGACCATCCTTCCTTTATAGAAAAAATTTTGGAGGGAATTAGATTGAATCAAAAAATGATTGTATCTATTTTACTAGCTACACTTTTAATCGTCAGTGGCTGTAGTAAAGGCAGCAATACCAAGTTACCTGTGAGTGGTGAGAATGCCAAAGCGCTTGTTACTCCAATCATCAATACGGAAGGGAATGAAATAGGTGAAGCTCGTTTTGTAGAGTCTGGGGATGGCGTGACGATTAGTATTCAGGCGGAGGGTTTGCCGCCGGGAGTGAAGGGCATTCATATCCACGAAACAGGCGTCTGCACACCACCAGATTTCACTTCAGCGGGCGGCCACTTTAATCCAACACATAAAGAGCATGGCTTCGACAATCCACAAGGATTCCATTTAGGCGATTTGCCAAACATCGAAGTCGATGCCAATGGAAAGGTAGCGACGGAAGTGACAACTGCCGAACTGACAATGAAACCGGGTGCTACACATTCGATTGTCGATAGCGACGGCAGTGCACTTGTTATACATGAAAAAGCGGATGATTATAAAACAGATCCATCTGGTAATTCGGGTGTTCGAATTGCTTGTGCTGCGGTCAATAAATAATAGGCACTCGGAGCTTTCCTGGCAACTTCAATAAAATCACTTCAACAAAAAATTCTCTGTATAGTACGGCTGGAACTTTTCGTTAAAAGCAACACCTGTACCGAGATGGCTGTAAGTATCTAATAGAATATTTTCACGATGGCCTTCGGAGTTCATCAGGCCCTCGTGTGCGAATATACTACTGGACTGACCGTAGGCTAAATTTTCACCGGCACTGCGGTAGGTCACGTTGTCGTCGTCCATTCGATCGAAGGGGGATTTACCTTGTTTATTTTGATGGCTAAAATAGTCGTTGTCGGCCATGTCGCCACTATGATTGCGCGCCGTCTCTGCAACGTTGCCCTCCCATTGTAGAATGGAGTATCCGTGGCGGACGCGTGCAGCATTCGTTAAATCGAATAGCTGTTGCTCAAAGCCCTCTTGTAATTGTGCATCACCGCCGGCATAAATGCCGGTTTTTTTCTGTTCTAATGTAGTAGCAATCAGTTGGATAGCGGTCACTTTACTTTGTTGATGTAAATCATAAAAAACATAAGTATAGGCATCTTCGGATTGAAAAACGTCGAAGCCCTCGCTTTCCTGCAATACGAAGATATTCAAGCCTTTACGGATTTCTTTAATAGGCTCGCCAAATGTTTCGCGTACAGCTGTTTTTGAAGAGCCGTATTTGATATCAGAAGTCGATGAAATGAGATCATCATTTGTGTAGATAGCGTTCACTTTTTTCTGTTCATCGAATGACACCATAACAAAGTTTTGGTAGCCGTTGTGATACGTCAACCATTCAGAGCCATATTCGTTCATGGAACGATTTTTAGGTTTACCAAGCTCAGCAGTTACCTGTTTTTCAGTACTGCCTAGCTCGATGTTATGAATGGAAAGTTGTGTTTTCACTGGTTTCTCTAATACTGGTTTTTTAGCTTCAGAGACCGTTTCTTGTACCTCAGCTGATTTCGAAGTGAGGAAAAAGACGGCTTTGTCAGCACCGTCGGCAATATAACGAATAGCGGTATCGACTGATTCTTTATTTAAAAGGGAAGCCATTTTTTCATCGACAGGTTCAAGGAAGGAAATATCGACGTAGCGTGAGACCGGCTCTTCCCAAAGTGGTTTTGCGAGATACAGTGCAGCAATGAATAGGATGAAAAAGAATAATCGTTTCATGGAATCGCCTCCTATTTGCTATTGTAACCCGCTTATATACGTTGAATACAGTGAGAACACTATTGTTGGAAATAATTGCTTGATCCATGGCGGTGATAAAGTGTAACAAGACGGTGATAATCGCTATCCGCATTTCCAGTCCCCGCCAAAAAACGGTATACTGGTAGAACAACAGATGATCGGAGTTTGGATAGTATGACTTTATCGAAAAAAATGATCAATGCACAGGTGATGGATCGCAATGCGGACTTATTTAGATGCCCGATATGTTTAGCGGAGATGGCGATGCTGGATATGTCACGGCTTGTTTGTACGCATAACCACTCCTTTGATTTATCGAAAAATGGGTATGTGAATTTGGCGCCACAAGCACATATGACAAAGTATGACCAGTCGTTGTTTGGGGCAAGGAAAACAGTGATGACTAGTGGTTTTTTTGATGGGGTTTTGGATGCCGTTATTAAGACGATTGAAGGCCAAGGACATGCAATTATTCTTGACGCAGGTTGTGGGGAAGGCTCCCATTTGTCAACGGTTGTTGAACGGCTCACCGGTGAAGTGACAGGTGTCGGGATTGATCTGGCGAAAGAGGGCATCACGGCTGCTGCTAAAGAGTATCCAGGTTTGATATGGAGTGTGGCGGATCTTGCGAATTGCCCATTTCAAGACGACCAATTCGATACGATTTTAAATATTTTATCGCCTGCAAACTATGCGGAGTTTACTCGTTTATTAAAACCAGGTGGCTTGTTTGTCAAAGCGGTACCGGAAAGTGGTTATTTAAAGGAGCTGAGAGCTATTTTTTATGAGGATAAAGAGCAAAAAGACGACGCGGATCCAGTGGCGCGAGTGGCGGAGCATTTTGACGAGATTAGCACAGAAAGGGTTATCTACACTTTCCCATTAGCAGATGGACTTCTTGCACCGCTTATTCAAATGACGCCACTCACATGGGGAGCGAGTGCGGACAAGATTGAAGAGGCATTGCAGACGGCTATTCCAGAAATTACGATTGATTTTACTCTTATATTTGGTGTGAACAGAGAGGAGACAGGTTGATGTTTGGTGGAATGGGCAGTGTGCCAGGCTGGTTTTATATTGTTGCTATTGCAGTTGTTGTGTTGATTATCATTTTTACTGAATGGAAGACGCGCTAATTGTGAATCAATTATGCCTAGACCCCTGCTGAATTCAAATAAGAATAATGGTATACTTAAACGAAATTAGAGTGGAAAAGAGTGAACGGATATGCTGACATTTGAACAGAAGCAAGCAATTATTGAATCTTACCCGGAACTAACACGAAAAGATGTGTCTATGAAGCGGGTTAACTATCATTATGAGGATAGCTTGTATGACAAGACGGTTGTCGTTCAGCATTTGCATCCAAATGGCAATGGCTTTGTCTATGTAGCGGGTATTGCAGGCTATGAAGCGGATGAACGCGGTTTGGTCAATATTCGTGAAGCATCAGAAGAGGAATTACGCAAAACAATTGCGGATTCTATCGTGGCATTGTCGCAAGGAGAAAGTGAAGAACAGGCAGTTGAACAGCACTGGGCGAATGCGGCTGGAGAAAAGTTAGTGTTGATGGAAGAGTTAGGTGCTTGGAATTTATATCATGGTTTGAACTTGGAGGACAGCTTTGGCGATTATGTAGAAGCCGTTGCTTATTTGAAGGAAGAGCAGTTCAAACAGGTGGAGGGGGATTCCGAGTGAAGGGCAAGCGTCTAGCTATTGGGATGGTCCTGTTTATAATTGTCGGGATTATCGCGATTTACTTTGCGATGCAGGCAACGTTTAAAAAGGATGCAAATAGTATGGAGTCAGTTATTGAATTAATTTTATAAAAAATGGTTTCGCATCCCTACGTGGAATGCGAAACCATTTTTTGTTGTCCTTGTGGAGTTATTTCCTTTTTTCAAATCGTCGATTATCTGAGCGGTACAATCCTTTTCCAAATGGCAACCACCAGTTCCACTTACCAAATAATTTCATCAAGCTTGGCACAAGAAGAAGGCGGATAATCGTTGCGTCGATCGCAACTGCAATGGCGATACCGACTCCTATTTGCTTCACTGGTAGGACGTCTGTAAAGGCAAATGCACCTGTCAATACAATCATAATAAGTGCAGCGGACGTGATAATCTTGCTTGTCGTCGCAAGCCCTTCAACGGTTGCACGATCATTGTCGAATGAATTCGCATACTCCTCCTGCATTCGTGAAATGAGGAACACTTCATAGTCCATGCTCAGCCCAAAGACGAGGCTGAAGACGAGAACAGGAATGATGAGTGCGATTGTTCCGGTTTCAATCCCGAAATGCCCATATTGGAAAATATAGACGAGAATCCCGAACGTTGCAGCAAGCCCGATGATATTCATCAAAATGGCTTTTAACGGAATTAAGATCGATCGGAAAGCAATCATTAAGATAAAGAATGTTGAAACGACAATGATGATGAGCGCATAGACGATTTTATCCCATATTTCATCGAAAATTTCCTGATTGAACTTTGGTTGTCCACCAATGGATAGATTCCATGCCGTTTCTTTCTCAGACCAATCACGTGCCCACTGTTGGGCTGCGTCGGAATCCCCTGTTGCACCAAGTGTTACGGGAATCATTAGCTGTTTGTCCTTGACGAATGTTTCAACAAGGGAAGAGAGTCCGGCGGCCATTTCTGGCACTAGCATGGCTTGTTCCCATTGTTCGACTGAACTGATGTCACTTGCGGTGAAAACGGTTGTTACTTTATCGACAAGTGAATCCTTTTCCAATTGTTCTTCAAGTGCTTTCATCGCTTGAAGGCCAGCTGTATCCTCCCAGCCGTTAGCGCGTTCAGCAATAACATAGACGGATGATTGCTCACCTAGACCGAATGTGTCATCCATTAATTCAAAAGCTTGACGCGTATCGTATGACTTGGGAAGCGCATCAATCCCTGGAATCGTCAGCTCCATATTTTTTACAGGAATCATTGCGATCCCGAGTAGGATAAAGGCTATAATTGTAATCGTCACGGGTCGTTTAATAACGCGGTGTGCAAATGTACGCCAATTATCCGAGCCATTCGTTTTAGGTTTAAGTAATTGCCATTTGTCAATACGGTCACCGAGTACAATGAGCACAGACGGTAGCAGAGTCACGGAGCTAAGAACAGCCATTCCGACAACAATCATGCCGCCCAGGGCGATATTTTGGAAAATAGCAACCCGAATAATCAGCATGGCACCTAGTCCGATGAAGACACAAAACGCCGAAAAGATAATGGAGCGTCCTGCTGTACGGATGGTTGTAGAAATGGCCTCCAGCAAATCGCTTTTTTTACGTTCTTCACGGTAGCGACTAATGAAGAGCAAAGCAAAATCGATACTGAGTGCAAGCCCGAGCATCGGGATAATATTTAACACAAAAATAGATAGATCCATTTGACTACCAAGAATCGTTAGCACGCCGAATGATGTTACGACGGTGACAATCCCGATAATAAGTGGGACGAATGAAGCAACGACTGTCCCGAAGGCGAAGAGTAGGACGATAATCGCAATCGGCAAACCAATGGCTTCGGCTGTCATTAAGTCACGCTGACTAGCTGTATTGATATCTTTTGAAATTGCCGAAGCACCTGTCAGTGTGATTCCTTTTTCATCGCCAATCGCCTCACGAATAGCTGTCACGCTGTCAGCTTTATTTTCGGCTTGATTATCGAAGTGGAGCAGTGCGTAAGAAACGTCTTCTGTGTACTGCGTGTCATCGTCTAACGGTGAAGCGATTGCTGACGTTAGATTGAGTTTTTCGATGTTCTGAAGCGTCGTTTGAATTTTATCATCCGAAATATGATCGAAGACGACAAACATCGTCTCTGCTGGCATATCAAATGTACTGGATACGATATCAATCACATCGGCATGTTCGCCGTCCATTTCGAAACCGTCTCCTTCGAGCAGCCCTGGAAGCCTAATCGCAAAAATAGTCATCACAATGAAGATGGCAATCCATGTAAAGATAATATATTTGTGGGCGCTTGTTACAAATCGCGCGAGTGTGCGCATATAATTCATCCTTTCAGTATGTAGGTTAACTCTATAATTCTATCATAACGGAAAATGTTGGGGATGTCTTTTCTAGGGGGAGCAATTAAGGGGATTAGTTGAACTGTTATGGCGAGAGTAGAAACTGTAATGGGGATTAGCCGAACTGTCACGGCAAAAGTGGAAACTGTAATGGGGGGTGGTCGAACTGTCATGGCAAGTGGAAACTGTAATGGAGATTAGTCAAACTGTCACGGCGAAAGTAGAAACTGTAATGGGGATTAGCCGAACTGTCACGGCAAGTGGAAACTGTAATGGAGATTAGTCAAACTGTCACGGCAAAAGTGGAAACTGTAATGGAGATTAGCCGAACTGTCATGGCAAAAGTGGAAACTGTGATGGGGTTGGTCAAACTGTCATGGCAAGTGGAAACTGTAATGGAGATTAGTCAAACTGTCATGGCAAAAGTGGAAACTGTGATGGGGGTTGGTCGAACTGTCATGGCAAGTGGAAACTGTAATGGAGATTAGTCAAACTGTCATGGCAAAGAAAAACTGTCTATACAAAGAAAAAACCCAATCCTCGAAAGGACTGGGTTTTGAATGGTTAATTAAAATTAGTTTTTGTTAACGTTTGTAGCTTGAAGACCACGTTGGCCTTGCTCGATTTCAAACGTTACATCTTGGCCTTCTTCAAGAGACTTGAAGCCTTCTCCTTGAATAGCTGAGAAGTGTACGAATACGTCGTCGCCATCTTCACGTTCGATGAAGCCAAAACCTTTTTCTGCGTTAAACCATTTTACTTTACCTTGTTCCATGTTTGTTTCCTCCTCGTATGCTATGTGCATACATTGTGTTACTATCCTTGCTCAAGTCTTGAAGCGGTCAAGATGTATTCGAGACCATCGCGCCGAACAAAAATAATTCTTCTTTATCATAGCAGAGCCTAAATGGGAATGCAAGTGAAATGATCAATTTAAAAAAACAAATTAAGAACCTGATAGACAATCGCAGCAAGTGTTGCTGAAATTGGCAATGTAATGATCCATGTCATAACAATTTTTTTAGCAACGCCCCAGTTAACGCCTTTAACTCGTTGAGCCGCCCCTGATCCCATGATTGCTGAAGAAATAACATGGGTTGTACTAACAGGTAAGTGGATAAGTGTCGCTCCGAAAATAATCATAGCAGATGATAAGTCAGCTGCCGCTCCATTCACAGGACGAATCTTCGTAATCTTACTGCCGACAGTCTTGATAATTTTATACCCACCGATTGCCGTTCCGAGCCCCATCGCAGTTGCTGCGGCAATACGGACCCAAAGCTGAATATCGTCCCCAGTCTGTAAATTAGCTGAGATAAGCGCCATTGTTATAATCCCCATTGCTTTTTGTGCATCGTTCGTACCGTGCGTGAAGGCTTGCAGTGCAGCCGTTCCGATCTGTAGATAGCGAAATCGTGTATTTGCTTTAAACAAATTCCTGTTTTTAAATAAAACCTTGAACAACGACATCATGAGGAAGCCGACTGCAAGCGCGAGGAACGGGGAAATGAGAAGCGCCTGTAATATTTTCAAAAAGCCTTCGTAATTTAAAATACCGAATCCAGCTGCAGAAATAGCTGCTCCAGCGATAGATCCGATTAGTGCATGTGATGAGCTGGATGGAATTCCGAAATACCATGTAATCAAATTCCAAGCGATTGCGGATGTAAGAGCTGCCAAGATAATGAGCGAACCATTTGTCAGAACGAATGGATCGACGATATCTTTGGAAATGGTTTTTGCTACGCCGGTAAATGTGAGTGCACCGACAAAGTTCATAATAGCTGCCATAAAAATAGCGGTCCTCGGTTTTAATGCACGTGTGGAAACGGATGTCGCAATGGCGTTTGCTGTATCATGAAATCCGTTGATGAAATCAAAAGCGAGCGCAAAAACAACGACCAGTATCGTGAGGAAAAGAATTGTATCCATAGTTCTCCCCCTTACGCGTTGCGCATAATGATTGTTTCAATTGTATTGGCAACGTCTTGGCAGTAATCCGCAATATCTTCAAGTTGTTCGTAAATGTCTTTGAACTGGATTATGCGAATTGGGTCTTTTTCATTAATAAAAAGCTGTTTGATGGAGGTACGAAATACTTCGTCGCAAATCCGTTCATACTCTTTGATAAGCACGGCGTGGTCACGCATCGCTTCCAGTTTTTTTCTTGCAAGTAATTGCATAGCTTTTACAATTTCATCAGTACTTTTCACGATATTTTCCATGAATTTTTGCACATACTCGTCAATTTCGGTAAGAGAGAACATTTCAAGATGGGCTGCAAAATGCTCGATGCCATCGAGGACATCGTCCATCTTAATAGCCAACTGTAAAATGTCTTCCCGTTCAATTGGTGTCATGAACGATTTATTGAGCTTTGAAATGAGCTCGTGAATAAGTGTGTCACCTTCTGTCTCATAATTCTTGAGCTTAATGCTTACTTCTTTCAAGTCAGCGACAGTGACTACTTTAAAGTTGTCTGCATAATGGACCGCTTCTTGCACATTTTCTGCAATTGTTAACAGTGCTGTGAAAAAAGGATCGGTTTTACGTGGTTTTAACATCAGTTATGCCTCCATCCGTTTCCGGAAATATATTAATGAACCTTCCTATCATAGCAAATACTATTTAGGATTGGGACAAAATTCGACGACATTTACATAAATGTAACAAAACTTTTACAGAAACAGGGTTGCGCTTTTGAAAAGTAATAATTCGGTAATTTAAATGTACTTCTTTAGCGTGCCCTTATTCAAAAAGATTAACAAAGTGTACAGTGCCCCAGTCAAGTGCCATTAGCAATTTACCTCTAAAGAACAAGGCAAACAATCACTAGTAGCATAGTCAGCATCACGAATTGGAATGAAAAAATTAATTTATTAGCAAATTGAAACTTATTACAAAACTGTCCGTATATAATAGTAAGGCAAAAAAGTGGAAGTGGAGGTGATGGAATGGAACTGTTTGGGATGCCGATTGTGCAAGTATATTTGGTTGTATTGATCGTTGCGGGCCTTGCGACGGTGCTGTACATCTTTTTCAGTGATATGACAGAAGGTATTGGTGAGGCAAGTCCATTGTTAGATCCAGCAATTATACTTGCGTTCATAACACTTGCCGCAGCTGGTGGTTATATACTGGAGCTTGTTACAGCCTTGAACAGTGGAATCATTATCGTAATCGCGTTAGTTATCGCGGCTGTACTCGATTTCTTGTTGTATATTTTTGTACTTCTTCCTATAAGGTCGGCTGAGGTATCACTTGCTTATACAGATGAGTCGTTGGAGGGGCAGGTTGCTAAAGTGATTGTCCCTGTTCCGGTAGATGGCTTCGGTGAAATTGTCATCGAGACGGTAAGTGGTATTTTATCGAAAAGGGCAGTAGGATATGAAAATAGGGCAATTGAGTATGGGAAAGAAGTACTCATTATTGAAGTGAAGGATGGATCATTCATCGTCAAGGAGTATGAACCATTTCGTTTTAAGTAATATTAAAGGGGGAAAAGAAAATGGATATGGGAATTTGGATTGCGCTTGGAGTTGTAGCATTTGTTTTGTTGGCAGTCATTCTTGTTTATGTATCGAAGTATAAGACAGTTGGACCAGATGAAGCACTAATTGTGACAGGTAGTTATTTAGGAACAAAAAATGTACATACGGATGAGTCAGGTAATCGCATTAAAATCATCCGTGGTGGCGGGACGTTCGTGCTACCCGTGTTCCAACAAGCGACACCACTTAGCTTATTATCAAGCAAGCTGGAAGTGACGACGCCGGAGGTCTACACGGAGCAAGGTGTTCCGGTTATGGCTGATGGAACAGCAATTATTAAAATTGGTGGTTCAATCTCAGAAATTGCGACAGCTGCCGAACAGTTTTTAGGAAAATCAAAGATTGACCGTGAAAACGAAGCAAAGGAAGTATTAGAAGGTCATTTGCGTTCGATTTTGGGTTCCATGACCGTTGAAGAGATTTATAAAAATCGAGATATGTTTTCACAAGAAGTACAACGTGTGGCTTCGCAGGATTTATCAAAAATGGGGCTCATTATCGTTTCGTTTACAATTAAAGATGTACGTGATAAAAACGGTTACCTTGACTCACTTGGGAAGCCGCGTATTGCTCAAGTAAAACGTGATGCAGATATCGCAACAGTTGAAGCAGAAAAAGAAACGCGTATTAAAAATGCAGAAGCCTCTAAAGAAGCACAAAAAGCAGAAATTGAGCGTGCGACTGAAATTGCAGAAGCAGAAAAAGAGAATCTGTTGAAAGTGGCAGAGTACCGTCGTGAGCAGGACGTAGCGAAAGCGCGTGCTGACCAAGCGTATGAATTACAGACAGCAGTCTCCAAGCAGGAAGTTATGGAACAGGAAATGCAAGTTCAGATTATTGAGCGTCAAAAGCAAATCGAGCTAGAAGAGAAAGAGATTTTACGTCGTGAGAAGCAATATGATTCAGAAGTGAAGAAAAAAGCGGATGCGGATCGTTATGCGATTGAGCAAAATGCAGAAGCTGAAAAATCAAAACAAATTACGGAGGCAGACGCAGAAAAGTACCGTATTGAAGCGCGTGCGGCGGCAGATGCAGAAAAAGTTCGTCTTGATGGGCAGGCGAAAGCTGATTCTCAGCGTGCACAAGGGGAATCGGAAGCGGATATTATTCGTCTGAAAGGTCTTGCAGAAGCCGAAGCGAAACGCAAAATCGCTGAAGCCTTCGAACAATACGGGCAAGCAGCAATGCTGGATATGATCGTGAATATGCTACCAGAATATGCAAGGGAAATTGCAAGTCCATTGTCTAACATCGACAAAATTACTGTTGTCGATACAGGCGGAGGAGAAGGCGGCGGTGCAAATAAAGTAACATCGTATGCAACGAACTTAATGTCTACGTTGCAAGAAACATTGAAAGCCTCTTCTGGTATCGATGTGAAGGAAATGCTGGAGAATTATTCTGGCAAAGGTACGATTCGCCCGAGCATTGATCAGTTAACGGATGAAGTGAAGGCGGCAAATGCGAAACAGTTAGTTGAACAAGAGGTAGTAGCCGACAAATTTGAATAAATAAGAGAGGAAAGAGTCTGTGCGCGAAGGTGCGTGTGGACTCTTTTTCTAATGGAGTTTTTTCACGCAAACGAGCCGTCTAAGCTTGCCAAAAACACTCTTGATAATAACCTTAAGAAAATCTTCATTATTATCATCATAATCTCTTAAGAACTTTCTCTTATTATGATAATAATCGTAAAAGTTGGAGGGAAATAGATGATTAGTATAAGGAATTTAAATCATTCATTCAAGATCGGTAAGAAGGGGAAGGAGAAGCGTGTGCCAGTTCTAAAAGGGCTAACGTTTAATGTAGCGGAAGGTGAAATCGTATCGATTGTTGGCAAGAGTGGATCTGGAAAGTCGACGCTTCTTCACATTATGGCAGGATTTCTGACGCCAGAAAGTGGGGAAATCATCATCAAAGGTGTGGAAACATCTACATTTAACGAATTGGAAAGTGCTAAGTTTAGACTCGATCATTTCGGCTTTGTCTTTCAAAACTTTCAGCTCATGCCTGGTCTAACCGCATTTGAAAATGTTGAATTGCCATTGAAACTGAAGGGAATCAATAAAAGTGAACGGCGGAAGAAAGTGAAGGATCTCATGCAAAGTGTTGGCTTGACGGATGTACAAGATCACTATCCAAATGAATTATCGGGAGGTCAACAGCAACGTGTCAGCATTGCACGTGCACTTATCACTGATCCACCTGTCATTTTTGCAGACGAACCGACAGGAAGCCTAGATTCAGAAACGGAGCAGGACGTTTTACTCCTTATTCAGTCGCTGAATCAAACAAGGGGCATCACGTTTGTCATCATTACGCATGACGATGAAGTGGCTCAAACAGCTAACCGTGTGTATAGAATGCATGATGGTGAATTAACAGAAGGTGGTGTGCAACGTGCAATTTAATGACCAAATTGATTTCGTACGACAGCATATTAAGAAAAACAAAATGCGTGTTTTTATGACAGTGCTTGCAGCAACGATGGGAACAGCATTTTTAATTGTGCTGGCATCAGTCGGATTCGGGCTACATGAAACCATTCGCGATGGCATGCTATCCAATCGCTTAATTACGGAAATTCAAGTACATGGAATGGATGACGAGCAAAGGCCAGAAAATAATATAGAATCTTTGCAAAAAAATGAACATGTGAAAGCAGTTGTCAATCGCCAATACATGGGCGCAAGCCAGGGGTCGATATTGAAAGAGTATATGGGGAATCATAAGCTCGTAGTGACGGACTTCGCAGAAGAAAGGAAAGTTGGCTTTGAGCTGGAAGAGGGACGTTTACCAGAAAAGATGACAGAGGTTGTGGTAGGCAGCGATTTCGGGGCATTTTTAATGCGGGAACAAGAGGTGGATGAAGAGGACGTTGAAACGTATGAAGGGAATCTGATAGGTGAGCAGTTTATGTACCAGATTGGAGAGGCAGAGGAAAAACTCACTCTTACGATTGTTGGAATTGGGACGAACCCTTCAAAAGAGTGGGTGCAGGATAACCAAGTATATATAGACGCTTCCGCTAAGCCGGAGCTTGAACGTATTTACGCTGCTAGTCTGGAAGGAGGAACTTCCGAAGAGGAGTATGAACTATTTTATGGCGATACGAATGTGTATGTCGATAAATTGGAGAATGTAAAGGCTGTTTCGGAGAATCTAAGGGACGAAGGCTATTATGTCTATTCCGTTGCGGATGAATTAGAGCAGTTGGACGTCTTTTTCTTAGCACTGAAAGCGGGGCTTGTATTCGTCGGGACCATTGCGATTCTCATTGCGTCCATTGGTATCTTTAACACAATGACGATGGCGGTGACAGAGCGCACACGTGAAATTGGCGTAATGAAAGCGATTGGAGCGAATCCGAAATTGATTCAACGACTGTTCCTAATGGAAAGTGCTTGGATTGGTATCGTTGGAACGGTGCTTGCGGTCATTATTTCATACGGCGTAAGCGCTGTGTCGAATTATGTATTGCCAATCATTGTTTCAGCTGCACTTGGTGAGGAGGATTTCGGGAGTATGACAGTGACGTTTTCGGTCATTCCGTGGCAGCTTGTTGTCATTGCATCGACCATTAGTATTGGAGTAGCAATGATTTCAGGATGGCGTCCTGCGCGCAAGGCAACGAAAATAGATGTCATTAATGCGCTAAGGCAAGAGTTGTAAGAATCGAGGATGTCCTGCACTTCGTCTAGGCTACGCAGACGTTATTTTACTTGGGAGGATGAAGTGAAGGCAGCAAATGCGAAACAGCCTGCTGAAAAAGAAGTGGTAGCTGAAGTAGTTGAATAAATAGAAGGGGAAAGATTCCATGCATGAGTGGATTCTTTTTCTTTTGGCTAGTGACTGTTGATTTTGTTCTAGGAAAATTGAGTGACAATTGCTATAATTAAGAAACAATGTCACTCAATAATTTAGGGGGTGGAATATGATAACCCAATCAAAAAAGTCATTTGTTAATTATTCAAAAGAAGGAAATCCAACTTTGCGTCTTAGCTCGGTTGAAATTATTTTGCTCGGAAGGTGGAAAGGGTTGTCAAATGCCCTTCTAACATTACATAAAAACCAGTTTTTTATGGCGAAGTATAACGAAGAACGCTTCAAAAGTGAAACCTACATGCTATTAGAAGGTGTTGTAGAAATGGAGGTATCTGGGTATCGCCGTGTGGTGGAGATTGGTGAGGTAATCGATGCTTCTTCCTATAAAGAGACTGTATCCTTTTATGGAGAAACAGAAGCTACTTTTTTAATGAAAATAGATGCAGAGGCTTATGAGGAACATTTTTTTGAAATGCAGATGCTTCAAAAAGAAGCTGAAGAAATTGAGTCATTAGACGGTTACACATACCATCATTGTGATCGTATTAAAAACTATACAATTGAAGTATGGAAGCATTTAGATATGCCCGGGGATACCCAAAGTCTTATTGTGCTAAGATGGGGCGCCTATTTTCATGATGTAGGCAAGCGTATGGTGCCTATTGAAATATTAAATAAGCCTGGTAAATTGACGGCAGAAGAGTGGAAAATTATGAAGACTCATACAACGGAAGGCGCCAAAATCATGCGTGAGCATTCTGTTGAATGGTTAAAGGATGCTGCACATATTGTTGAACAGCATCATGAAAGACATGATGGAAAAGGCTATCCGTATGGTTTAAAGGGCAACGAAATCTCATTGGAAGCGGCTATTGTTTCAGTCGTTGACGCTTTTGACGCCATGACAACTGACCGCCCCTATAAAAAAGCTTATCCGATAAAAGAAGCTGTGGACGAGCTGAAGGCTGGCAAAGGGACTCAGTTTAATCCCAAAGTAGTCGATGCATTTATTGAAATATTGGAAAGTAAGCAGTTTAAGTGGAAGTAAAGACCTAGGCGACCAAGGTTCGCCTAGGTTTAAATGTGTGCCTTAATTTCTGCAAAGAGCACAGAAATACGGCCAATCGAACCCTTTCATGCACGTATTAAGGAGGAAATCCAATGGACTACATACAAACAATGAGAAAAATGATTGGCAAGGAACAACTTTTAACAGTGGGCTGTGGCGTCATTATTACGAATGAGGATGGAATTTTACTTCAACACCGTACAGATGAAGATAATTGGTGTATCCCAGGTGGCGTCATGGAACCAGGGGAAACATTTGAAGAGACGGCCATACGGGAGGCTTACGAAGAAACGGGATTGCATGTGGAAGGGTTGCAGTTGTTTGGTCTTTATTCCGGAGAGTCCTGTTATGTCACGTATCCGAATGGCGATCAAGTATACAGTGTGCAAGTTATTTTTCATACGAATCACTATCAAGGAGAGCTCAGGCAGGGTGGCGCTGAAAGCAAAGCACATCGTTTTTACAGCAAAGATAACTTACCGGCAAACTTAAATCCGAGACAAAAAGCATTCATCCAGGACTGGGCGCATGAAAAAAAGTTGCCGGTCATGAGATAATGAAAACACTTATACTCGAAAGGTGATGGCGAAATGGATTATCGTATTGAGCATGATACATTTGGTGAAATTAAAGTACCTGCGGACAAGTTATGGGGTGCGCAAACACAGCGTAGTAAGCAAAACTTTAAAATTGGTGAGGAAAGAATGCCGATTGGTGTCGTCCGGGCATTTGCTCATTTGAAAAAGTCAGCAGCTATCGCAAGCCACGCAAATGGCGCTCTTTCAGCGGCAAAAATGAAAGCAATTTCTGCTGCTGCAGATGAAGTGATTGCCGGAGAATTAGATGATCATTTCCCGCTCGTCGTTTGGCAAACAGGTAGTGGAACACAATCGAATATGAATATGAACGAAGTGTTAGCCAATCGTGGCAATCAATTGCTGGAGAAGTGGGGCGAGGAAGAACGTCTTCATCCAAACGATGATGTCAATAAATCGCAAAGTTCGAATGACACGTTCCCAACAGCCTTGCATGTTGCAGGTGTTGTGGCTGTCCAACAGCAGCTCGTACCGGCTATCGGTCAGTTGAAAGCAACACTTAGTAAAAAATCGGTAGAGTTCATGGATATTATTAAAATTGGGCGTACGCATTTGCAAGATGCAACACCGTTGACACTTGGCCAAGAAATTAGTGGCTGGCATCGCATGTTGGAGAAAACGGAAAAAATGATTACAGATAGTGTTGAATCCATGAAAGAATTAGCGATTGGCGGCACAGCAGTTGGGACAGGTTTGAATGCGCCCGCTGGATTTGGTGACCGTGTTGCAGAAGAAATTAGTAAAGCAGTAGGCATTGAGTTCACATCTGCACAAAATAAATTCCATTCATTAACGAGCTATGACGAAGTCGTATACGTTCACGGTGCCATCAAAGCACTCGCGGCAGACCTCATGAAAATTGCTAACGATGTACGCTGGCTGGCAAGTGGACCGCGTTCGGGAATTGGTGAAATTACGATTCCTGAAAATGAACCTGGGAGTTCCATTATGCCTGGGAAAGTGAATCCGACACAAAGTGAAGCGTTGACGATGGTCGTTGCGCAAGTGATGGGGAATGACGCAACAATTGGTTTTGCGGCAAGTCAAGGGAACTTTGAATTGAATGTTTTCAAACCTGTTATCATCTTTAACTTCCTGCAATCTGTGACGTTATTAAGTGATGCAATGATTAGCTTCAATGATAACTGTGCAGTTGGCATTGAGCCGAATCGAGAAGAAATCGCGAACAAAGTGCAAAATTCATTGATGCTTGTGACAGCACTTAATCCATATATCGGTTATGAAAATGCAGCGAAAATCGCCAAAACTGCCCATGCAGAAGGTACGACGCTGAAAGAGGCGGCACTGAAAACAGGCTTGTTGACGGAAGAGCAGTTTGACGAATATGTTGATCCGTCGAAAATGATTGGGCGATAAGGAGCATGTACAAAACAGAATGCCCGTATTGTAATTTGCTCGCAGATCCAGAGCAACAAATTATTTTCGAGAACGCTACATGCGCTTATATTCAAAAACCTTCCGAGCAACAAGTTTTGGAAGGAAGCGGTTTAATTGTTCCGAAACGGCATGTGCAAGACGTGTTTTCGTTAACGGCGGAAGAATGGAATGATACGCGGGAACTCCTATTAAAAACAAAGACCTTTTTGGAAGAGCGGCATGGACATGATGGTTATTCAGTCGGTTGGAATACTGGGAAAACGGGCGGTCAGTCCATTCCGCATGCACATTTACATGTCATTCCTCGCTTTTTAGACGAGCCCCATGCTGGGAAAGGCATTCGTCATTGGATTAAACAACAAGACAATCGACGAAACTCCTAATTGTCCAGCTACAGGCACCAGCCGCTCGGGTCATAAGCAATCTAGCTGTGTGGCAAAGGGCGCCACGTCGCTAGATCGACTTATGCCTGTCGCGTCTAACGGGCGCCCTACGCTTTTCGTTATTGTCCACAATTCTGTAACCCATCAAATTATCGTTTTGGGCTATGATGGATTGTATATAAGAAAATGGGGAGTGGACATATCATGAAAAAACGATTGATGCTCATTTTATTTGCTATGACACTTGTCCTCGCAGCATGTGGTCAGAACGCTGAAACAGATCATGAAACAGGCCATTTGGAAGCGGGACAACATAAGCAATTACCAAACGGTGATTTACAGGAAGTAACGGCCTCTGCTGCAGAGTTGCCAGCTTTTTTAGATGATAAATCAGAAGAGATGCGCCTCGTCTACCAAGTTGCGGGAACAGCAACGGACATCCTTGACTATATGCCATGTTATTGTGGTTGCGGCGATAGTGCAGGACATGAGAGTAACACAAACTGTTTCATCGATGAGATACGTGAAGACGGGTCTGTTGTTTGGGACGACCACGGCACACGTTGCCAAGTTTGCCTTGAAATTGCGGTACAATCTGTCAAGATGACGCAAGAAGGAAAATCATTGACAGAAGTACGTAACTTTATTGACGAAACGTATAAAGAAGGCTACGCGCAACCAACTGATACGAAAATGCCGTCTTAAATAATTAGCAAAAAGCAGACATAATTGCGTGTCTGCTTTTTTTGTGACTTATTTAATATACGTATCACTTACCAAATGTCCATCCAAAACGTCTGTCGGAATTTCAAACGTCACGATGCCCATAGAGCCAGGTGCGACTTCGTATTTTTGGAATGAAATAACGAGCTTATTATCAGCCGTAATATAGAAATCTTGATCGGATCTAATTTTTTCAAAGCCTTCCTGCGACTCGTCTTTTAAAAAGTACACGATATTTTCATCAGTTGTCATTTGCTGTGTCATTTCACCCAAGATGTATGAGCTAAGGGCATCGACATAACTCTTGTCTTTAAAAAGGCTTGGCAATGTGATTAAAATACTGTTCTCTTTATCGATCGTATCATAGGTCATAATGGTTGAAGAAGACCCGACGATGTTTACTTCATAGCGTGCGATGGATAGTAGCTGATCTGTATCTGTTTTAATTTCATATCCAGCCATCACGCCAAGATGACCATCCCCCGATTTTTCCATTTCCGCAACGTCCTGTTCAAATTGTTCAAAGAGCGCTTTGTTTTCTTTGATATATTTATTGTTTAATGCTGCTTGTAGCTCTTTATCTGCCAATCCGTCAATTGCAGGTGTAGAAATATCTGCTTGATAGGTTTCCTTATCCACCGTCAATTGTTGCACGGTTAAGACGTTGACGAATGCGCCAAGTACGGGAACATTGGCCATTGCCTGTGCGAATGATGGACTCATATTGATGCTGCCGATGAAAAGAGCAGCAGCTGCTGCGGCCCCAAGTGTCCACTGTTTAAGTGCGGGACGTTTCTTACGTGAAGCCTTTGCTTTTTGGATGGATGCGTTGACAATATCCCCTAATTCGGGTGGGATTTCCGTGTCCTTATAATCCTTTTTTAACTTGTCTAGTTTCTTCATCATCTGAACTCCTCTCCGACCTCGATGCGTAATTTTTTCAAAGCTGTATACAATCTCGTTTTGACTGTATTGACGTTGTCGCCCGTCACTTCAGCGATTTCATCAATCTTCAAATCCTCAAAAAATCGTAGAATGATGAGGGTCCTATGTTTTGGCGGTAGCTGGTCGATGGCCTGTTGCAAGTCCATATCAGTGAACTCGTCTTCCTGCTGCGGCAAAAAGCTACCGAGAACATCATCTTCCATCACTGTTACCCGTTGATGCTTGCGAATAAAATCAATAGCGGTATTGATGACAATCCGATAGAACCACGTTTTCATATAAGCGATTTCATCGAGTCGATCCACTGAATGCAGTGCTTTCACAATGGCATCTTGCACAATATCGAGTGCATTTTCTTTATTGCGTACATAGCTATACGCCAGCCGATAATGGGCTTCGCGATTTTCGACTATAAACTGTTCTACTAGTTCAAACTTCTCATTTTTTGTCATGACAAAAGATTCACCTTCTCCATTTTTCAACATGTCGCGAACACGTTACAGTTATTTGACGGGGCATAGCTGTGAAAAGTTTGGTTTTATGAAAGTGTTCTAGTTCACGGAATTTTTTGTAAGATAATCGTAATGCTATGGTAAAATAAATACAAGAGCAAGGTGAGGAGCGTGCGAAATGAAAGGCATATCATTTGTCGCGTCATGGAGTGGTGGAAAAGATTCCGCGATGGCGTATTATCGAACGGAACAAGCAGGAGGCATTTCGAAGCGATTATGGACAATGTTTGAAGAGGATGAAGAACGGTCCAAATCGCATGCATTACCTTTTGCAGTTGTTGAAGCGCAAGCGGAAAAATTGGGTGTGCCTTTGATGATTCGGGGTGCAAGTTGGAGTAGCTATGAAGAACAGTTTTTGGATGCCATGCTGGCCTGTAAGGGACTAGGCATTGACCACGCTGTTTTCGGAGATATCGACCTTGAAGATCATTTGCAATGGGTGCAGAAAACATGTGCAAAGGTTGAAATGGAAGCGGTGCACCCATTATGGCTTGAACCGCGCCGTAGCTTGTTAGAGGAATTCGTTGTAGCTGGATTCGAGGCCTATATTGTTGTTGTCAACACAAAGATGATGCCTGCACACTTTATAGGGCGTAAATTTACTGTGGAGCTGATGGATGAATTGGATGCACTCGGTATTGATTCGTGTGGGGAATCAGGTGAATTCCATACAGTTGTCGTAGACGGACCGATTTTCAGCGGGCGTGTGCCAGTCATTTTTTCAGGGCAGCATGAACGGGATGAGTATGTGTTTTTGGATGTGACGTTGGAATAGGGAAGGGGGAGCGATGAAGGAAATGGGGTTTGGGAAATATAGTCAATATAATGTTCCGGTGAGCTGGGGGTCTATGCGGAAATTATTTTTTATGTTAGGGATGGCTTTATTACTGGTTGCCTGTAGTGAAGCAGAGGTGGTCGAACATGTGGAAGCGTTCACGATTGAAACAATGTCCGATACGCCAAACAGTTCAGGCCTCTATGTGAAAACAGGATATAAAAGAGAGAACAGCGTCGTTCTCTTCAAAGAATGGAATAGTAAATTGCACGCAGAAGTATCGTCCATCACGGATTTTTATGATTTGAATGGCAACTATGTCAACACGATTGTCAGCTACACTTTCTCGAAAGAACTGAAGTTGCATAATACTATTGACAGTAGGAAGGAGCAAGTCGAACTGATGGAGCCGACGACTATTTTAGCACCAGATATATCGGTGGTAATGGGTGAAACGAAAAATTTAACGGATGAAGAAAAAGAGCGGGTAAGGGCCCATGTTTTCAAGTATGTTGATGAGTTAAAGTAGTTTTGATTTTCGAAAGTCGTGCGCAGGGGAATTATAAAAAAGGATTGAAATGTGGATGTGAGTCTATTCATTTAATAATTACGACCTGTCCCCATTTTCGTGAAATATAATGATAACATTTGAAAACCCGGTTGATGTACTAAACATCTACCGGGTTTACGCCATTTTTACATGTCAATCTTCTGCGGCAAATGAAACAACAGGTTCACCCGAAACTACGAGAAGATGAGCTAGCATCTATGTCTCTTGATAAAATCATAATCGATAATCGGAGACCCTAATTGACATAATAGTTACGTGTCCCAATTTGAATATCATCTACGTCGGAATCATGAATAAAGAATAAAGATTTATGAACTTTGCCGTCACTACCTGTCATCGTAATCGTATTGTTTTGAATCTTATATTTCCCCTTTTCTACTTTTCCAGGATGGCTAGTTTGTGTCGAAATATTACTGTTTGCCGTCAAACTACCTATAGTCACACCAGATAGCTCGAATGTTCCATTTGCTTTAAGAGTCAATTTGTATGTCCACGAACGAGCGGCTGGAGTGACGCCGATTAAGCCAGAGTACCCGATAAAGGTATACTTATTATTAAAAACAGTTCCTTTAGGAACAGGTTGCACCTTATCTAACGTCGTCTTGTTTATCATAAGATAACCCTTTTTTGATTTTTGGATTGGAAAGGATTTACCGTTGCTGAGCTTTAGCTGCCCCTTGCTAATCGAATACGTCAGGCATTTCTCTTTTTTACAATCAATCGTTTCTGGACCTCCATTTGCTGGCGGGCCGATTAGAACTTTTTTATTCGGCAAGAAGGTGTAGGTGTCCCAGCACATGCCGCCACATTCATACCCTCCAAAATCATCACGGAATCCAGTATACATACCATTTAATTTAGTCAAATCTACAGGAGTTGCTGTTTTTTTGGGGATTTTAGGCTTTGAATCCTCCTTTTTCTTAGCAGCCTCTTCCCTTGCTTTCGAATCTAAATACTCTTTGACCTCTTTATCCAACTCTACCTTATCAATATTATTGTCTTTTATGAATTTCGTTGTAAGAATAGAAACCTCCGCGACATAGGGATCCCAGTAAACAATAGCCCCCGTCGCATCCCCAATCAAATGGAGCGGCACTTGCAAGGTCCCGTCAATATTCTCTGTTGCCGCTTGGAGTGTAATGGTTTGATTATTTACTGTAGCCTTTTTTTCTCCAACAACTAAAGTAACTGTCTTCTCATTGTCTTTCACCGTCAGCAATTGTTTCTTCGACTCCCAAACAACCTTCATGCCTAAGGACTCAAATACGGCTCGTACAGGAACTAATGTCGTACCATTTTTAATCTTAGCTGGGGTTTTCGTTTCAAGCATCTTTGTATCAAGGAAAATCTTTATGATAGAATCTGATGAGTTTGCAGAGGCTTTCCAATGTTGTGAACATATACCAATCATCAAAATGACAGTAAAACAAACAACTAAGCGGTAAAATCGACCAGTCAAATTAAAGTCTCCTCTCTTAATGAATGTTGAATATTCAGTATATGATTCAATTAACTTATTTGCCACTGAAAAATCGATAATTTTTTCCAGTCTGATAGCAAATGAAGTTTTAATGATTTACTATTTTATTATTCGCTGAAAAAAATAGCTCGGCATTCCTACATTCATGGTGGCCTGCAAAGTCATCGGCTAGTATATTAAAGATTAAGATGCTATACGTCAGTACTGGTAAATCGATAAAATTTTGGGTGGTACATTGTAGGTTGGCACTCATTAGCCCACGCTAGATAAAAAGTTAGAGGAGAAATTTCTCATGGAACCATTATTATTGAAACTAATATTTAAAGAAAGAGTTTGGGGAGGAGTTGCCCTTCGAGAACAGTTCAGTTGCGACATTCCAGCAGGGGACATTGGAGAGTGTTGGGCAATTCGCCCAACCAGATCATGAAACCGTAAGTCCCTTATCAGCTATGCCTAGTTGGAGAGAAATTGAACATTTCTGTCGGCGCGATGGTTGGGAAGAGTATAAGAAGAAAGCGATCATTTTTATTTTAGAAAAGAGTTAGATGATGGGGTAATTAAACGAACAGAAGTGTCAAGAGGGACTGGAGAAGTGCAAGGTCACCTATGACAGGAAATTTTAACTTGAATCGGCAGAAGTCCAAACTCCCTGCTGATTCAAGTTAAGCCTCCGGCGGATGTCACAGATTTTGAAGGGAGTTAATTGCGCAAGCACAATTCAAAACCTAGACGCAATTGGAGGTCACTGAAGAAGAGTTTAATCAGATAAAGTGATGACCAAAAACTCCCTCCACATTAAAGTAAACGTGGAGGGAGTTTGCTTATTTAGTCAACAAATCTCCTAGTTCCTTCTCTAAAAATGGCTCAGCATTCAGTAAATTTCTAAAGTCTCTATATCGTTTATGGTCATCAGCAGACGGCTCTCGCCCCGTAAGATAAGCCCGTATTAAGACGTTTTTCGGTGTATGTTCCATATCAATGAATTCTAGCAATTGTGCTTCGTAGCCGACAAGCGATAATAGTTCAGCTCGTATAGAATCGGTAGCAAGTGCAGCAAAACGTTCTTTGATGAGTCCGTGCTGGAGCATGACGTCGAGCGCGGGGGAATTAATTTGAGAGAACAGTTCATGCTGACAGCAAGGAACACTCAAGATGACTTTTGCTCCCCATTTCACTGCTCGAGCAAGTGCCATATCTGTCGCGACGTCGCAGGCATGCAGCGTGACAACCATATCGACAGAGGTTTCGTCATTGTAGTCGTTAATGTCACCGACAAGAAACTCCAAATCATCGTAACCAAGATCTTGCGCGATAAGGCTACATTCCTCAATCACTTCTTTTTTCAAATCAAGCCCCGTTACTTTAATATCGAGTCCTTTTTCGATGCGTAAATAATGATACAGCGCGAACGTCAAATACGATTTCCCTGAGCCAAAATCTAGAATACGTACAGTGCGGTCTTTTGGCAAATGGGTAAGTGAGTCGTCAATAAATTCAACGAAGCGATTAATTTGCCTAAATTTATCGTGTTTTTGCTTTTTCACTTTACCATCGGGTGTTTGAACACCAAGTCGTACAAGAAATGGATATGGTGTGTTTTCGTCCAATAAATAATTTTTCTTCCGGTTGTGAGACAAATCTGCCACTTTTCCAGAGCTCACTTTGTCCGATTTCCACATCACCTTGAATTTTTTAGATAATTGGACATGGATTTTTTCGTCTGAAAACTCGGCGTGAATTTGTTTGAAACGTTCAAGCAGTTGTTGTAAATGGCTCTGTAATTTATCGGGTGTGACATTGTCGTGTTTTAAAATGCGTTCATACTGATATTCAAATTGGATGTGTAGCTGCCCTTTTATTTCTACAGGTTTTACTTTTACCCGCTTCAATTCGTCTGTTTTTGTACGGGGTTGGCTGATGGTTGCGTTAATGAAAGACCCATCTGTTATACGATGTGTAAGTACTTCTAGTAATTCTTCAAATGTCATACTGATCACTCCTAGTTAAATTCAAATCCCTGTTTTTTCAAAAAGTCCTTCATATGAGTCCGTTTGGGTGTGCCTAAAAACTGTGCCATAGAGTCGGACCAAGCGGCGTTTTTCTGGTTTGAGCCGCGGCCTTGGTAATAGTCATTCATGATTTCATCATAAATAGGGATGATGTCTTTATATTTATCATAATCATAGTTATTTTCGTGAAGGATGGCTTCTATCGGCAATCTCGGTTTCACTTCATTTGCCTCGTCGGGAACACCTATCGTCATAGCAAATAGGGGTGCAACGCCTGTGGGTAGGTTGAACAGTATACTAATTTCTTCGGGGGCATTACGCACGCCGCCGATATAGCAAATACCGTATTCCTGTGATTCCGCCGCAATCGCGACGTTTTGGGCGAATAGGGCGACATCTGTCACACCGACAAGTAGGTTTTCTGCGTGTGAAAAATCAATTTCTTTCCCAAGGGAAATCGCGCCTTGTTGAATGCGATGAAAATCCATACAGAAAACAAGCACGGCACCTGCCGATAAAATTTGTTGTGGATTTTTCGCGAGTTCAGCTAGCTTCGCCCGTTTGTCGGCGTCTGTAACATGGATAACGGAGTACGCTTGTACAAAATTAGAGCTTGCGGCATGCTGCCCTGCACGAACAAGTTCGGCTACATTTTCTTTTGATAGTGGACTGTTCTTATATTTTCGCACGGATGCATGTGCAGTTAATAATTCGATGACCATGGAATCCCTCCAAAAAGTTCTGTAGAATAAGATTAACAGATTTGATTAGTGGTAAACATCTATTAACGCTTGGAGAAGGGGTGGATATATGATTTGGTTAGAGAGTATTTCAATTACGACATTGGTGCTAATTATTGTGCCGATTGTGATTATCCTTTTTCTTTATTTTTATGACAGAAGGCAAAGGCAACACGCTATTCTGCGAAATTACCCGATTTTAGGGCGGATGCGCTATATGCTGGAGAAAACGGGGCCAGAGTTACGGCAATATTTGTTTGATGATGATAATGATGGCGAACCGTTTAACCGCGAAGAATATTTGCATATGGTCATGCCAGGTAAATATTTAAACAGTGTCATTGGTTTTGGATCGAAGCGAGATTTTAATGAGGCGGGTTATTTTATCCGCAATGCGATGTTTACGAAACAAAATGAAGAAATGCGTGTAGATAATGATGGACTTGTGGATACAATGCGCTATGTCGTCGATGGTGATTATCTATTTTCACGGAAAGAGCATCGTGAAGAGTTACCGGCATTGCCTTGGCTGTTACCTGAGGAGGATGCAATTATTATCGGACCGAATTGCCAACAGCCTTTTCATGTGCGCAGTATGCTTGGTCAATCTGCGATGAGCTACGGTGCACTAGGGGAAAATGCGATTACAGCGTTGTCGAAAGGGATCGGCATGGCGAAGGGTGCTTGGATGAATACCGGTGAAGGTGGTCTTTCGCGACACCATTTAGCTGGTGGAGCAGATATTATTGCGCAAATTGGCTCGGGATTGTTTGGATTCCGAACGGAAGATGGCGAGTTTAGTTGGGAGCGGCTACGTGAAAAAGCTGAAATTTCGCAGGTCAAGGCATTTGAGATTAAGTTAGCGCAAGGGGCAAAAATGCGCGGCGGACACGTCGAAGGGGAGAAAGTGACGGAAGAAATTGCTGAGATTCGTAATGTCGTACCCTATACGACAATCAACAGTCCAAACCGTTTCCATCAGTTTGATGACTATCCGACCTTATTTGATTTTATCGATAAAATCCGTTTGCATTCTGGGAAGCCAGTAGGCATGAAGGTTGTCATTGGTAGTAAGCAGGATGCCGAAGAGTTGGCATCATTCATGCATGAAACAAGTATGGGACCGGATTTTATATCTTTAGATGGTGGAGAAGGTGGTTCGGGCGCGACGTATCAGGATTTAGCAGATAGTGTTGGTTTACCACTTCGTTCGTCACTGATTCTCTTGGATGATGCCTTAAAGAAATATGGAGTGCGCGATAGCGTGAAAATTATCGCGTCGGGTAAGATTACAACACCTGATCGCGCGGCAATCGCCCTATCGATGGGGGCGGATCTTGTCCAGATTGCTCGTGGATTTATGATATCAGTCGGTTGTATTATGGCACATAAATGCCATACGAATGATTGCCCGACAGGTGTTGCGACGACTGATCAAAAACTACAGCAAGCACTTGTTGTAGAAGAGAAAAAATATCGGGTGACCAATTATATTTTGACAATGCGAGAAGGGTTGTTTCGAATTGCAGCGGCTGCGGGTCTAGATTCACCAACAAAGTTCGACCGTCAGCATGTCGTTTATAAGGATGCGCGAGGGAGAACTTTTCCTGTAGAATAGTTCTGTCTATTAGTGTACTCAACAAGAAAAAGCGTATTCCTTGCCAACCTCAAGAAATGCGCTTTTTCTATATGGAATGGGAGTTATTCCGGGGCTGTTTCTACGATGTTAGATAGATATGCTGTCACCTTATTATCACGATTCCCGAAAAAAAGAATGTTAAACCTAAAAGCAGTGATTGGGTACAGACGAAAAGTTATAACGCATGCTGTCGTAAATACACATGTCGAAATAGTATTATTTCCCGGGGAATGAAATGGAAATAATATGAATCTGTCGTTTCTTGCTTGGAAAATAGTAATTGTGAGAAAAAATAAAAATAACTATCTTAAAGTATCTGAATGAATGGTATGATAAAGATAACTTTCGAAAGGGGGATGTAAAATGTCGGATGAAATGTATCAATTAATTTCTATTGTTTTGTACATGGGGGCCATGATTTTCATCGGTTGGTATGCTTTCAAGCGCACGTCTAATCTAACGGATTATATGCTTGGTGGGCGCGCGCTCGGACCAGCTGTAACCGCTCTCAGTGCGGGTGCCGCGGATATGTCAGGCTGGTTATTGATGGGGTTACCAGGTGCCATTTACCTTAATGGATTGGTCGAGGCTTGGATTGCTATTGGGTTAACAGTTGGTGCGTACTTGAACTGGGTATTTGTTGCGCCACGTCTGCGTGTCTACACACAAGTATCAAGTGATTCTATTACGATTCCAAGTTTTTTAGAAAGCCGATTAAAAGATAATTCGCGTCTATTACGGATTGCTTCTGGTATCATCATTCTTATTTTCTTTACGTTTTATGTATCTTCAGGAATGGTCGCGGGCGGGAAGTTCTTCCTCAGCTCATTCGGTTTAGATTATCATTTAGGCTTGCTAATTGTCGCTGGTGTCGTTATTTTCTATACATTATTTGGTGGTTTTTTAGCGGTCAGTTACACGGACGTGGTACAAGGGATTGTTATGTTCTTTGCTCTTCTTCTTGTTCCAATTGTAGGCGTTTTCATTACAGGTGGATTTGGGGAAACAGCGGCAAGTATACGTGCAGTTGATCCGCAATTATTGAACTTTGTATCAGGTGCTTCATTCTTAGGAATATTGTCGGCAGTTGCTTGGGGACTGGGTTATTTTGGTCAGCCACATATTATCGTCCGCTTCATGGCAATTAGTTCACATAAAGAAGCGAAAAAAGCACGTCGTATCGGAATTGGCTGGATGATTTTAAGTTTGTTCGGTGCGGTTGCAACTGCACTTATTGGGATTGCTTATTACCAGCAAAATACAAATACAACATTGGTGGATAATGAAACGGTGTTTATCGTTCTTGGACAAATTATTTTCCATCCATTTATTGCAGGTATTATGCTTGCGGCTGTTCTTGCAGCGGTCATGAGTACGATTTCTTCACAATTGATTGTATCCTCTTCGGCGCCTGTGGAAGACTTGTACAAAACGTTTATGAAGAAAGATGCAACGGATAAGCATTACGTCTTCTTGGGAAGAATGTCTGTCCTTGTTGTTTCAGTCATAGCGATAGCACTTGCTTGGCCGAATAATGAATCAATCTTAAGTATTGTATCATTTGCTTGGGCAGGGTTTGGTGCTGCATTTGGTCCAATCATCTTGCTATCTCTTTACTGGCGCAAGCTCACAACAAAAGGTGCACTATGGGGTATGATTACGGGAGCTGTTACTGTTATGATTTGGGGGAACGTTGATGTATTAAAAGGTACCCTTTATGAAATCATTCCTGGCTTCTTACTCTGCTTAATTGTCGCAGTTCTTGTAAGTAATGCTACTTATAAGAAAAATAGTGAGATTGACCAAGAATTCGATGCAGCCCTTAAAATTTTGAGCGAAGATAAATAAGATGGAAAGCCTGTAGTGCATACTGCAGGCTTTTCTTTTATTCAGAAGGGGGTATTCTAATTATGAAACTGGATCATGTTGTTTATTTTTCGAAGCGGAGACCGGAAGAATGGGTTGCGGAACAACAGTCTGCGGTTATAGGTGGTCGCCATGAGCAATGGGGAACGCATAATGCATTATTGTATGTAAAAAATGCCTATATTGAATGGCTGTCAGTGGAACGACAGGATGTTGCGGAACAGGTAGACCATCCATTGCCGAGATTATTGCTACACGATTTACAGGATGGTGAGGGGTGGGGCACTATTTGTCTAGCTGTCGACGATATTGAGCAGTTTAAAGAGGAAATTGAAAATAAGGGATTTCAGACGTCTGGGGTATTGGATGCACAACGAAGAACGACTGCGGGTCAGTTGCGCAAGTGGAAAATGCTGTTTGTCAATCAACACGTATCGAATGAATTGCCGTACCCATTTTTTATCGAGTGGGAGGATGCGGAGGATATCCGTTTTGCCAAGTTACGTGAAGATGGCGCGATTTCAACGGCTAATGAACAGCTAGAAATTAAGGAATGTGTCTTCAGTGTTGAGGATCCGCTAAGAGAAACAGCAGAGTGGGCCATTTTATTGTCACAAAAAGTGGGCGATGCCGATGATATTGCCTTGCCAAATGTTTTGTTGAAGTTTGTGGAGCATGAAGGTGAGAAGGACAGGTTGACGGATGTTGTCATTGGGCAGGCTAACTAGAAAAGAACCGCCTTAATTGGTGTGTGAATCTACATATGGTAAGATAAATGGACTTATGGTGTGGTTGGAGAGGAGTCGTTGGATGGAAGTGTTAGTGGAACGTGCGGTGCTTGTCGGAGTGCATGAGCAAAAAGATGAGCATTTCGCCTATGCGATGGAAGAATTGAAAAATCTAGCGGAAGCGATTGCCGTGGAGGTAGTCGGTGAAGTGACGCAAAACTTAGAACGTCGCCATCCCTCTCATTATGTGGGAAAAGGGAAAATCGAAGAAATTCGCAATTTTTATGAAGAATTAGATGCCAACTTGGTCATTTTTAACGATGAACTCTCGCCCTCTCAAATTCGTAATATGGAGCAGGAGCTACAGTGTAAAGTCATTGACCGAACGATGCTGATCTTGGACATTTTTGCGAGACGTGCCAGAACGAATGAGGCTCGGATGCAGGTTGAACTGGCACAGTTGCAATACATGCTTCCTCGACTTGTTGGTTTACGCGCCTCGCTCGGTCGCCAAGGGGGCGGCGGTACAGGTGGTGGACTCCAGAATAAAGGCGCTGGGGAAACGAAGCTCGAGCTGGATCGTCGTAAAATTGAAGATCAAATTGCTAAACTTCGTCGTGATTTAGATCATGTCAAGGACCAACGTGAAACACAGCGCAAGCAGCGGAAGAAAAGTGGTACACCTGTTGTCTCAATTGTAGGTTATACGAATGCAGGTAAGTCCACGCTCATGAACAAGTTGCTACTGAAGATGGATGCTGAAAATGCGAAACAAGTCTACGAAGAAGATATGTTATTTGCGACATTGGATACATCTGTCCGCAATGTGAAACTGATTGATAATAAGCAATTTATATTAACGGATACAGTTGGTTTTGTATCAAGGCTACCTACCCATCTCGTCAAAGCATTCCGCTCCACGTTGGAGGAAGCGCGAGACGCTGATCTACTTTTACATGTCGTGGACGTGTCGAATGCTGAGCACGGCTATATGATGGAAATAACGAATGACACCTTGCAGGCGGTTGGCGTGGAAAATGTAGAGACGCTGAATGTGTATAATAAGGCGGATCTTGCAGGCATTCGCTATCCAGAGGTGAGCGACGACAGTATTTGGCTTTCTGCTAAGGAAGGAAAAGGGTTGGACGAGCTTGTCGAATTAATTAAGAAAAAGATTTTTGGCCAATATAGCACATGTAAACTGCTTGTTCCATTCGATCGTGGGGATATCGTGTCTTATCTGAATGATAAAGCGAACGTGAAAAGCACGGAGTACGAGGAAGACGGTACGCTGCTGACGGTGGAAATGGATAGTTCTGAGCGGACGAAGTTTGAGGAGTTTATTGTGAGTTATTAAAGGAAACATTGAATAACGACTTATCAGGGGACACAATCCACATATGAATTGGTGTCTCCCTTTTTGTTGTCTTATCAATGCTTTATCCAGTTTCATGGTTTTAAACAAAAAAATCCTTTTCAACATAATAGAAGGACAGATAAAGTTTTATAGATCATGAATAGAGCTAACTACTCGTAGTTAGCAATGTAGTTTCCTTCTTCAAATATTTCCTTCGAACTTTTGGAAGTCCATTCTTCTACTGTCATATTGGGATGCAAATTTAAGTAAGATCTAATCATTTTGTATCCTTCGCTATAGCCATAATTATTAGGAAGACCACTAGAGCCACCGAACTTCATTTCATCAATCTCCCGGGTGGCTGTACTTTCAAGATATGACTGAATCTTGCTCCAATATTCTTTGTTAAAACTTTCGTCAACATAATATGAACTGTTTAAATCGGGATATACCAAGGTTTCAAACATCACTGCCCGTCCTTCCAATATTAAATGATCTAATCCAGTCAGATTATAATTTTCCGTATAATGTTTTCTAAACCAAACACTATGATGATATTCATGGGCCATGTTCGGTTTATAAGAATTATCAAACTTACGGTAAGAGACTATAATTTTCCCTGCACCAATTGTCATCATGTCAGAAGGAAATCGTTCTAATCTAGGAAATATACATACTGTTGTTTTTTTATCTGATGAAAGTATGTCAGAGGATTTAATAAGTGATTCCTCAAATACTTTATTTAAATGATCTGTATTCATTGATTCAATTTGATTCTCAATACTATCAAAATTACTTTCTTTTGGAGTCCATTCAAGTACATTAACGCGAATTTCTGCATCTTTAAAACATGCTTCATATACGGGTTTTATAATTTCTTCTTTATATAATTTATAGTGTGATTCATCTGGATTATCTTTTACAGTTTCAAAATAATTTTCATATAACAAGTAAGCATGAATGATATTAAATTCTTGCTCCGTATTGGGATTTTTAAAAGAGTAAGATATAGTTCGTTGTTCATTTTCCGAATTTATTTCTTTGTGCGATTGTTCAGTTTTCTTGCAAGCTGATAAAGTAAAAATTAGAAGTATACAAATTGTAATTAAAACTTTATTTGTGGTATTCATACTAGTCATCTCCTCCTTCAATATTGACTTATTTCCTTTACGTTCCATTTTAACTAAAGGTTTCATGGGTTTGAACTATTTACTTAATAATATTAAACAAACCATACATTTAAGAAAAATTGGTTGTCTTGGAAGGCTCCCTTTCTAAGTCTAAGTAAAAATTTTGTGAAATAATGTCCTTCAATTAATGGGGCAGATTAGCATAATAGATGATAAGAAACTTGGAATTGAGGTGGATTCAATGGAGGATGTTAAATGGATAAATGGAAGCCATAAAGAGGATAACCTTATTTTTGACTCGGAGTTTGAAGTTAAAGAATGGACAGAAGCATTATATCCAGATTTTGTTGCCTATTTAAGTAATAAAAATAATGTAGGATATGCCACACCTGATGAAAAGGTAATTAAATATTTAGCATCTCTTTTTCCTCAATGGGCTGTTTATAACAATATACAAATCGATGTCTGTACAGAAAAAACAGAAATAAATGGTCAAATTATCTATAAAATTTGGACAGTGAAATTATAATTATTTTTTACTAACGATGTGCTTTAGTAAAACAACAACACTAAACTTTGAAATAACTTGCCCTTACTGCGGGGAGAAACAATATCAAACACAAAGTTCTAAAATGAAGGTCGGTTTTTTAACTGTTATCGTCTTTCTTATATATCCATTCTTAGTGGACTTAAGTAGCAAAGAAGAATATATAAGCTTTTCCAAGGATAAGCAATAAGCGTCTCTATTAAACAAACGGATGCTGGGGTCACTCTTTTTTCTTATTGAATTAAAGACGCTGTATATTTAAAAAAGGGGTAATAATTGATATGGCAAAAACTTCTGGTTGTTTTACTATTATTAAAGATAAAGAAGGTCGTATATTGTTAGTCAAGCGAAAAGATTATCCTCTCTGGGATTTACCAGGAGGTACATTGGAAAAAGATGAACTATTGGAAAGTTGTGCTGTTAGGGAAACAGAGGAGGAAACAGGATATATCATTTCAATTAAACGAAAAATCGGAGAATATTATCAACCTCAATATGATGATTTACAACACTTATTCTTAGGAGAAGTAAATAACGGATTGCCAATTAGGAATGGTCCTGAAACAGAAAGAGTGGAGTGGTTTAACCCTAAAAAGTTACCTATGTTTATGATTCCCAATAGAAGAAAACAAATTAAAAATTTTTTGAAGCATAAAAATACGATAATAAAAGAGTCAATATTTGTTACCCCTTTTAAAATCTTTATTCTTAAAATAGTTTTAAGGATATTTGGAAAGGTAATGTGAGATTTTTCTTCAAATAAAGCAGCAGTTTACTTGAAGAAGGTTGGGGAATAGACATGAGTGGGGGAAGCAACCTCAAATGAATCCTATTAAAAAAGCTTATGGTTATGTAACGAGAATTAGTGATGGAAAAACACAAGTATTAGTCTTTCGGCATTCAAATGCTGAAGCGGGTATACAGATACCCAAAGGGACAGTAAAGCCGAACGAAGATACTTATCATGCGGTAATTAGAGAAATTGAAGAGGAAACTGGGCTTAGCGATATTACAGTTCAAAATTTAATTGCAGAAGATTTTTGGGAGAATGACGACGGTGCAATACATAACAGGTTTTTTTATAAAATAGCCGTTTCAAGTGTACAAGATGAATGGGATTATCAGCCAACAGGGGGAGGAGATGAAGACGGACTAACATTTCATTACTTCTGGATTTCGTCAATAGATGATGTTGAACTTATAAGAGGTCATGGAGATTATCTAAATCATGTTTTAGACTAATCTTACTATGCTAGCGGATGCTTTACTAAAATAAGAATAGTAAATATACGTCGATAAACATTGAAATCCAGCGCAAATCAATCTTGTTCAGATTTCAAGGTTACTTGTTCGATTATAAAAACAGCAGCGCATGACAATAACTGTCATGCGCTGCTGTTTCCTATATAAGAGAAAGGGGGTGGGATGCTACTAGTATAGCCGCTTCCTCAAAATTTAAACCTCTTGAAATTGAATATTATGCAACCGAGCAAAAATCCCACCCTGATTGACCAATTCATCGTACTTACCGTCTTCCGCAATGCCGTCTTCTGTGACGACGATGACGCGGTCTGCGTCGCGAATAGTGGCTAGACGGTGCGCGATAACAAGTGTGGTACGATTTTCCGCCAATTCGGCAAGTGATTGCTGAATGATGCGTTCTGTTTCTGTATCGAGTGCGGATGTCGCTTCATCCAAAATGAGAATTGGTGGGTTTTTCAAGAACATACGCGCAATTGCTAGGCGTTGCTTCTGCCCGCCTGATAATTTCAGTCCACGTTCACCAATTTGTGTCTCATAGCCATCTGGTAGTGAGGCGATGAAGTCTTCAAGGTGCGCTTTATTCGCCGCTTCAAATACTTCTTCGTCCGTTGCATCCAATTTTCCGTAGGCGATATTCTCTTTAATCGTTCCTGTGAATAAAAAGACATCTTGCTGAACAATCCCGATTTGCGAGCGTAAGGAGTGCTGTGTCATATCGCGAATATCCAAGCCGTCAATAGCAATCGCACCTTCAGTGATATCGTAAAAACGCGGAATCAGTGAACAAATGGTTGTTTTCCCAGCGCCAGATGGCCCAACGAATGCGACTGTTTGTCCTGCATGAATATTTAAATCGATGCCATTGAGCACCGCTTTGTTGTCATCATAATGGAAATGGACGTCATCGAAGACGATATTACCAGTTAAATGAGGAACAGCAATGGCGTTCGGACGATCCTGGATTTCAGGCTCTTGATCAATTAAATCAAGGAATCTACGGAAGCCGGCCATTCCCTTTGGATATAATTCTAGTAACGCGCTAATCTTATCAACGGGTTTGATCAGTACATTGACGAAAAGTACAAAGCTGACAAGATCTCCGATAGACATATTTTTTTCGTGGACGAACCATGCGCCGACGACGAGTACAATCAACGTCACTAACCGCGTCATCATGAACATGCCAGAATGCGTCCAGGCCATCACTTTATAGGCGACGAGCTTGGCAATTCGGAAATTAGCGTTGTCTTCACGGAAACGTGCAATTTCAAATTCCTCATTTGTAAAGGATTTAACGACGCGTGATCCTGAAACAGAGTCTTCGACGCGTGCATTGACATCCGCAATTTTTCCGTACATGTTTTGCCATGCGGCATTCATTTTTTTATTGCAAAATGTGACAAGGATAATCAGGAAAGGTACCATGATGATGGCGATAATGGCGAGTTCCGGATTGATTGTATACATAATAGCGAAGGCACCGATGACGGTCATAATCGCGATGAAAATATCTTCCGGTCCATGGTGAGCCAGTTCCCCAATGTCGAATAAATCATTCGTAATACGGCTCATAATATGGCCCGTCTTCGTGTTGTCGAAAAATCGGAATGATTGCCGCTGCACATGATTGAACAGCTTTTGACGCATATCGGTTTCGATATTAATCCCCAGCTTGTGCCCCAAATAGCTGACGATATATTGAAGGACCGTACTGAGTAAGTAGACGAGTAACAGCAAAATGCTCACACTAATGATTTTTCCCCAATTCCCTGTTGGCAACAAATCGTCTATGAACCATTTGACTGCAACGGGAAAGGCAAGATCGAGCAATGCGACGAAAATCGCACTGGAAAAGTCGATGACGAATAGCCGTTTATGCGGTTTATAATAAGAAAAGAACTTCTTTATCATATAGTAAAATCCTCCACTTCTGTTGATAATGGTTAGTATAGCGGATTATGTTTAGGAAAACGACTTATTTATTTCTGCAATCGAAGTAAGTGCGAAGTGGATCGATTGTCATGGCTGCCGAATTAGGTCATACTATTTAATTTTATTTCATTAATCAAAAAAGGGAACTCTTTCCGTTGTATTCCGTATGAATAGATGTAGTTAAAAAGAGGATATGAAAGGAAGCGAATGATATGAAGAACTGGATAAAAGGAATTGGGGTCGGTGTTCTTGCCTTTGGACTTGCGGCATGTAATGCGCCAGCAGAGCCTAAAACAGATACTGAGACGGGAAAAAAGGTAGAACTTGAAGAGCCAAGCGGATTGACAGCGCAGGAAGTATTCGAAAAGGCAACGGCAGCATCAGCAGAACAAACGAGTATGCATGCCACTATGAATATTGCCCAACTGATCGAGATGCCGGGTCAGGATTTACCGATGAATAGCAAAATCAAAATGGACATGGATATGGTTATTGACCCACTTGCTATGTATCAGAAGATGGATGTAGACATGGGTGAGCAAGGAGCAATGGCGATGGAAATGTACATGACAGAAGAAGGATTCTTCACGAATGATCCAATGTCAGGCCAGTGGATGAAGTTACCAGGTGAAATGTACGAGGATTTACTTGGAGAAGTAGGTAGCGCGGACCCCACGCTGGATATGACCATGTTCAATGAGTTTGTAGAAGACTTCAAGTTTGAACAAACAGATGATGAATATATTCTTAAATTGTCAGCTTCGGGAGATAAATTTAGTCAACTATTTAAGGAAATTGCGATGGAAAACTTACCAGCGGGTGTAGATGCGAATGCAGAAGCAGCTGAGTTGATGGATAATGTTGAAGTGAAGAGTTTGGAATATGAGATTTTCATCGACAAAAAGACGTTTTACACAAATGCGTTCAATATGAAAATGGACATGACGATGCTAATTGAAGGCGAGGAAATGCGTCTAGATCAGAAGGTCAATGCTAAACTAAGTGAAATCAACGAGATTGATAAAATTGAAATCCCACAAGAAGTACTTGAAAACGCTTTGGATATAAATGAAGCGATGGGACAATAAACGAAGGCGCCGGATAACCATTCCGGCGTTTTTTATTTGAAATATAATTGTATGTAGAGTTTCCACAAGGTAGCCCAGTCACCCAGTAGCGAAGAAACTCCAGTGAAATTACCCCGTACATACTTCGAAATCAAACAGTTCACAGAATTGTCTTAGTCTATTAATTAGATATAGAACCGCTTTATTATAAGGGATTTGCCTGTCCAATAAGGATTACATATTATCTATTATCAACTCAATTGATAATCATTTTCACTAATCCGTTGACACGACTTTCAATCATGCTATAATTGAATTTGCAGCTAATTGATAACCGTTTTCATTAGAATCATTCTCAATTAGGTGTAAATAAACGATATCGGTGATACCCATGAAGAAACGTTATTTGATAGTCGCAGTTATCACTCTTTCATTCCTATCGCTCTTTGTAGGGGTGAGCCGTATTACACCGATGGATCTGTTGGACTTCAAATCGGAACAAACGGAAATATTCTTAATTAGCCGTCTGCCAAGACTGGTCGCCATTCTTCTTGCTGGAGCAGGGATGAGTATCGCAGGTCTCATTATGCAGCAGCTAAGCCGGAATAAATTCGTTTCTCCAACGACAGCAGGAACGCTGGATGCAACACGTCTTGGGATTCTCGTCTCGATGTTGTTATTTGCGAACGCATCCACGATTGAAAAAATGATCGTCGCTTTTGTATTTGCGCTTGCCGGCACGTTACTGTTTATGCAAATTCTGGACCGCATCAAGTTCAAGGACGCGATTTTCATTCCACTTGTCGGGCTGATGTTCGGAAATATTCTATCGTCGATTACGACGTTTTTTGCCTATAAGGCGGATGTCATCCAAAATATGTCGGCATGGCTACAAGGTGATTTTTCGATGATTATGAAAGGACGTTACGAACTTCTATACATAAGTATTCCGGTGCTCATCGTAACCTATCTCTACGCCAATCGATTTACAGTGGCTGGAATGGGGGAAGATTTCTCGAAAAACCTCGGACTTGCTTATAGACGGATCGTCAATATCGGATTAATACTGGTTGCACTTATTACGACAACGGTCGTATTAACAGTCGGAATGATTCCATTCCTTGGATTGATCATTCCGAATATCGTCTCTATATTCAAAGGAGATCATTTACAAAAAACATTACCGCATACTGCTTTACTCGGTGCAATCTTCCTACTCGTATGTGATATTTTGGGCAGAGTCCTCATCTATCCTTACGAAATTTCCATCAGTTTGATGGTTGGCGTCATCGGCAGTGCAATCTTCCTCTACTTATTGTTTAGGAGGAAGGCCTATGCGTAATTCAACGAAACTGCTTATACTTGCTGGAATAGCTACTTTGTTCTGTGCTCTTTATTTGTTCCAAGGTTTAAATGGAAGTTATGACTATGCACTACCTCGCAGAGGGATTAAGGTATTGGCGATGGTCATTACAGGTGTCGCAATCGCTTATTCGACAGTGATCTTCCAGACGATTACACATAATCGGATTTTGACACCGAGTATTATGGGACTAGATTCGCTGTATTTACTTTTACAGACAGTACTCATTTTCTTCTTTGGGTCAGGTCATATGATGATCATCAACAAACATGTGAATTTTGTATTATCCATTGGAGCAATGATCGTATTTGCGCTTCTGCTTTACCGGTTTTTATTCCGGGGAGGGAAACAGCCCATCTACTTCTTGTTACTTGTTGGAATCATCGTCGGAACATTTTTCGGAAGTATTACGACGTTTTTACAAGTACTCATTGATCCCAATGAATTCATGCTTGTGCAGGATAAGATGTTTGCCAGCTTTAACAATGTGAGTGGGGAGCTCGTTTGGTGGGCACTTGCCATTGTCGTTATCACATTTGCCATAGGTTGGAAATCTATTAATGAGCTGGATGTGCTGTCACTTGGTAGAGATACAGCCATTAACTTAGGTATTTCCTATGATAAAGTCGTAAAAACAATGCTCATCCTGTCCTCTGTTCTTATTGCTGTATCAACAGCGCTTGTTGGGCCAATTACGTTTTTCGGTTTGATTGTTGCGAATTTGTCTTATCAGTTTTTCAAAACATATAAACACTCGGTTCTTATCGCAGGTGCCTCTGTCATGAGTGTCATTGCTCTTGTTGGGGGACAGTGGGTTGTCGAACGGATCTTCACATTTTCAACGACACTCAGTGTGATTATTAACTTCGTTGGCGGTGTTTACTTCATCTATCTACTATTAAAGGAGAGTCGATCTACATGATTCAGGTCCGTGAACTGTCGAAGTTTTATGGTAAAAAAATGGTCGTGGAAAAGGTGAATGTCAATATTCATCCTGGAAAGATTACGTCCTTCATCGGGCCGAATGGTGCGGGGAAATCGACGCTTCTATCAATGGTGAGTCGTCTTTTAGATGCAGATACTGGTGAAGTACTTGTTGATAAAGACAATGTGAAGCACATGAAATCCAATGAGTTTTCAAAAAGGGTTTCCATTTTGAAACAATCGAATTTCATGAATGTTCGTCTTACGATCCGGGAATTGGTGTCATTTGGGCGGTTCCCGCATTCAAAGGGGAGATTGACGGCGGAGGACGTTACAGTGATAGATCAAGCGATGAATTATATGGATTTAATGGATATGCAGCATGATTATCTCGACGAGTTATCGGGTGGACAACGCCAGCGTGCATTTATTGCAATGGTTATTGCACAGGATACGGATTACATTTTACTTGATGAGCCACTTAATAATTTGGATATGAAGCATTCTGTTCAGATTATGAAGATCCTAAGAAGACTTGTTGATGAGCTGGGTAAGACTGTTGTCATTGTTTTGCATGATATTAACTTTGCCTCCGTCTATTCGGATCGAATTGTCGCCTTGAAGAATGGCCGTGTTGTGAAAGATGGACCGACGAATGACATTATTACTTCTGACTCATTAAAAGAAATTTACGATATGGATATTCCGATTAAGCAAATGAATAATTGTCGTATATGTGTGTACTTTAATTCATAAAAGAAAAGGATGGTTTTAGATGAAAAAATTTACAATGGCATTACTGATGGTAGCATTAATGGCGTTACTTGTAGCGTGTGGAGCGAAAGATGATGCAGCAGATGATAAAACAGCGGGTAGCACTGCAGAATCAGAAGTAGAAGGAACTGAAGCGGCAGAACCAGAAATGCTAACAATTAAGCATGATCTTGGAGAAGCACAAATTGCAAAAAATCCAGAAAAAGTTGTTGTTTTCGATTTCGGTATGCTTGATACGCTTGATGAGCTAGGTGTTGAAGTTGCAGGTGTTCCACAAGCGAATATCCCTTCATATTTATCAAAATATGAGGATGAAAAGTATACAAATGTTGGTGGTTTGAAAGAACCTGATTTTGAAACGATTCATGCTATGCAACCAGACGTAATCTTCATCTCAGCCCGTCAATCTGCTATGTATGAAGAGTTAAATGACATTGCTCCAACAATCTTTGTCGGAGTGGATACAACGAAGTACATGGAGTCATTTAAAGGGAACATGGAAATGATTGCAGAACTATTTGGTAAGGAAGGTAAAATGGCTGAAGAGCTTGCGGACATTGACAGCCAAATTGCGACGATTAGTGAAAAATCCGTTAATAATGATGGGAAAACATTGATCGTTCTTGGTAATGAAGGAAAAGTAAGCGCATATGGACCAAGTTCACGTTTCGGTATCATTCATGACGTATTTGGTTTCAAAGCAGCTGATGAAAACCTTGAAGTATCTACGCACGGTCAAAGTATCTCATTCGAATATATTCTTGAAACAAATCCAGATATTCTATTTGTAATCGACCGTGACGCGGCAGTTGGTGGCGATGCAAGTGCTAAAGATTCAATCGAAAACGAGTTAGTGATTAAAACAAATGCTTATAAAGACGGAAAAATCATTTACCTAGATCCAAACTATTGGTACCTATCTGGTGGCGGACTTCAGTCTGTCAAAGAAATGATTAAAGAAATCGAAGAAGTATTGTAAGATAAAAAAGGATTGGTTCACATTTGTGAATCAATCCTTTTTTTGTTTAAACTCCAGGTTCTCAGTGCATAAACGTTTTTGATTGCTTTGGGATTGAATCGACCTCTATACAATAACCGTATTATTCATTCTTTTCGGTGATTATGTCTTGACTATTTCGCCGAAAGCGAACCGGAAACAATCTAGTGAAAAAGGTGGTTTTCAGGCATTTGTATAGTTACAATTTATGCGAGTAAATGGCTAATCAACAGACTTGTTTCTGCACGTATAATAGATTAATCAATTAGTGGGTATATTGTTAGATTATATAGAAAAATATGATAAGATTAAGGGACTAGTAGGCAAATTTGAGCGAGGTGAAATCGTTATGGGAAAATCGATTTCGGTGAAGGCGGAAACAGTGGAACAGGCTATCCAGATGGCGTTGTCTATTTTAGAATTAACGTTCGAGGAAGTCCGTGTGGAAGTTGTATCAAATCCTAAAAGAAACCTTTTTGGTTTGAGGAAAATGATGGCTGAAGTAACAGTTACACAGCTAGAAGGGGCATCGTTGGATGAGACGGTCGAACAATACGTTAATATGCCAATGCCTACGGAAAAGGTGGAGGAGCAGGAAGTAGCGGGAGCTCGTATACTGGATGGTAAGATTGACGTATTTTTTGCTGGCGATAATTATCCAGTTATCTTGCCGGGGAAAAATTGTAAAGTAGACGTGAATTATGAGCAAATTTTTGGGCGAACAATTATTTCGCCAGGCGATAGAGTGCATGTGACCGTCAGTGATGCATTAATCCCACCTCAGTTTTCAATCCAATTAATGGAGCAGGGTATGCTGGCAATGCTCACTTTCACGCCCGGGAAAAAAGTGAAACGAAAGCTTCATGATACGGAATTCAAGCAAGCGCTTCAGGTTGATGCTTTTGAGGAAATTGATTATTACAATGACCTCAAGCCACAACTGATTGTAGATCGGCTGAGAGCGATGGGTGTACAAAAAGGTTTGCTGTTCCCAGCAATTAAGAAAGTGACAGAAGTCATTAAGCCATATGAAATTATTGTAGCAAAAGGAGTACCTCCTGTAGAGGGACTTGATGGGGATTTAGAAATGCATATCGAATACAAGGAAAAAGCGCCTGGAGAATTGGAAAAGGTTGATTTTCGCGAATTGAACTTGATTCTTTCAGTGGAAGCAGGGCAGGTCATTGCAACCTATATTCCATCGGTTCCTGGAACGGACGGCGTTAACTTGCTTGGACAGGTCATTACTGCTAAAAAGGTCAAAGACATTGTCATTCGCCCAGGTAAAAATGTCTCGCAGCTGGGTACTGATATTGTGGCTGAAATATCAGGAAGACCCGCTGTCGATTGGCGAGAAAAGCTAGTTACTATTGAAATTAATCCTGAACATTTTCATGCAGGTGAGGTAGATTTGGAAAGTGGTAATATCCGCTTTGAGGGAGATGTACGAATCGGTGGCGGTATCCAAACGGCAATGTTTGTTGGAGCGACAGGTACAATCTTTGTCGGTGGAGCTGTAACGAAGGCTACGATTCATGCTATGAAATCTGCGATATTGATGGGCAATGTTTTTTCATCAACAATTAGTGTTGGGCAACAGGAATTTATCATTGGAGAGCTAACGATGCAGCTAAAGGAAATTATTGTCTTACTGGAACAAATCCAGGATGCTGTCCAGCGGGTGCTGGTCATTCGAGGGCACGAGGGGGAAGATTTAACGACGTCCGAGCTCAATCATCTCATTCGGTTACTATTGGAAAAAAAGTATCCAACATTCCAAGAGCTGAATAAGGATTTCATTCAAAAGGTGAAAAATAATGCGCAGCAGCTATCAGCCGAATGGACGGATCTTGCAGATAAATTCTATTCGATATTTGTCACCGCACAGCATAAGGGGTTGGAGGATGCGGATGGTTTTGGTTTGTTGATTGGGGAAGTCAGAACCTTGGTGGAGTTATATGGGACGAAAATGTCGCAGGCACTTCTCTCGGTGCCATATGCCATCAATAGTGTGCTGTATAGTAGTGGCATGATTGAAGTGACATCGAAGGGCGTATACCATAGTTCGGTGACAGCCGGCGACAGTATCAAAGTAAAAGGCGTGTGTCGTGGTGGGGAAATTATTGCGACGCATAAAGTGTCTCTACAGGAAACTGGCTCAGAGAATCTTGTGAAGACGGTTGTACGAACGGGTGAAAAAGGCATGATTACGATAGGGCTAGCACATGCAGGAACTGAAATTCAAATTGGACAAAGGCATTACACATTTATGGATAAAAAGCTGGGTGTGCGTGCTTATCTTGATGATGATGGTGATTTAGTTGTGAATTGAAAAATGCGCTTCCATCCTAGAGAAGGGTGGAAGTTTTTTATGTAGTTTTGGAGAAATAGTGGCGGATTTTGTGTGACTATGTTGTCTACTTTCTGTGAATAGTGTATAAAACACATTGTGTTACATTGTAAATGGAGGTATAATGACAACTGTCAAGACACTATGGTTTTTAGCGAGGAGAAGAATTGTGAGTAAACAGCATGAGGGAATTTCTAGAAATAAATTATTAGGTCTCGCCGGGACGGGCTGGATGTTCGATGCGATGGATGTCGGCATTTTGTCGTTTGTCATTGCTGCATTGGCGATAGAGTGGCAATTGTCACCTGCCGAGATGGGCTGGATTGGTAGTGTGAATTCAATTGGAATGGCCGTTGGGGCGCTAGGATTTGGTTTGCTGGCGGATCGAATCGGACGTAAAAATGTCTTTATGATGACGCTTGTTTTATTCTCAGTCGCAAGCGGATTGTCAGCGCTGACGATGACGTTGACTGCATTTTTAATTTTACGCTTTTTTGTCGGCGCAGGACTTGGCGGAGAATTGCCGGTTGCTTCAACGCTTGTATCGGAAAGTGTGGCGGCACATGAACGGGGTCGTGTCGTTGTGTTACTTGAAAGTTTTTGGGCGGCTGGCTGGTTGATTGCCGCACTGATTGCGTACTTTGTTATTCCGAATTTTGGCTGGCGGGTCGCATTAATTATTACAGCATTACCGGCCTTTTACGCGATTTACTTACGTCGGAAGTTGCCTGACTCGCCAAAGTTCGTGGCAGACGGCAAGCCAAAGCAGTCGGCGTTGGAAAAAATGAAATTATTATGGTCGAAAAAATACGCACGTCGAACGTTAATGTTATGGATTGTCTGGTTCACAGTCGTCTTTTCTTATTATGGCATGTTCCTGTGGCTGCCAAGTGTGATGGTGCTGAAAGGCTTTAGCTTGATCAAAAGCTTTGGTTATGTGCTCATTATGACACTTGCACAATTACCAGGTTATTTTTCAGCGGCTTGGTTAATTGAGCGGGTCGGTCGGAAGTTTGTTTTGGCGACGTATTTAATTGGAACAGCGGCGAGTGCGCTGGTGTTTGGTAGCGCGGAAACGTTGCCGATGCTGCTTACTTTTGGTGCGTTGTTATCCTTCTTCAATCTAGGTGCATGGGGAGCGCTCTATGCCTATTCACCGGAGCAGTATCCGACGGCAATTCGAGCAACGGGATCGGGGATGGCGGCTGCAATTGGACGAGTGGGTGGTATTTTTGGACCATTACTTGTCGGTTCATTGCTGGCAGCGGGATATGAATTTGGTTTGATTTTCGGTATTTTTTGTGGAGCTATTATCATTGGTGTATTAGCCGTAGTGTTGTTAGGGACCGAAACGAAGCAATTAGAATTGGAATGAATGATGGGCCTACCTTTTTCCTAGGGAGGCATTTCATAATCGTCAAAAAGGTTTTATGAGTTTTTCTGAAAACCCCTAAATATACAGCGGAATCTTTACAAGTTCATTACATACAATCCATCTTACCTTCATATTGTTACGTTATGGTTGAAATATGAAAGAAGTATTCAATCGAAAAGGGGAGATATGTATTGACGATGCTCAAACCGAATGTAGAAATGGAAACTTCATCAAAACGAACAACTGGTGACTCAAGACGTATCAATGAAAGTGGCAGTCTATTTGAGAAAATCTCATGGATTGTCATGAAAAAAGAACGACCACCGAAAAGTAGCTATTATCCACTTCCACCACGGAAGTAATCATTTGGAACCCTATCTCAATTCATTGAGGTGGGGTTTATTTTTAGTTTGTTAACGATTGAAACTTCTTACGTCCTTCATCCGTAAAAGAAGATAAGGATAGAAGGGGTTGAGGATATGTCGGTTCGTGAGTTTACTGTAAATATTTCGCCAGCATTGGCGATGAATGCGATTGAAGCGTACATAATGAAAGAAGATGCCACTGGGACGCTTATTGACTGGTATGTAAGGTTGGTTGGAGAGCATGAAGTCCATGTCCTCATTATGGAGAAGTATTATATGCGTACTAGCAACCGGGCATCGCTGACAGTGACGATTGATAATTTTGGTGGAGATACAAAAGTCCATGCAGTGGCATCGGGCGGTTCAGCGAGCCCTTTTCTTCGCATCGATTGGGGAGCGGAGAAAGATTTTGTGAACAGTGTTGAAGCGGCTTTAGGAACTTCGATTATTTAAAGAGTATAAAGTCTTTCCTTTAGGGGGAAGGCTTTTTTGAACATCTAGAAAGAAATAATAAGGGGGTGTTCTGATGTTCCGTATTCCTGAATCGATTGCAACACTCGGCAAAGAGCGAATCGCGGGTTTTCCAGTGGAGGGGTTTATTTATGGAGAAGGTCCGCAAAAACCGGAGCTGATGCTGATTGGGGAAGCACCGGGGGAGTTTGAACTGGTTGATGGCATTCCGTTTATTGGTCGTGCAGGGAAGGAATTGATGAAATCACTCGCATCGATTGGCTTGTCGCGTGAGGATGTCTACATTACAAGTGCGGTTCGCAGCAGACCGTATAGATGGGGAACGAAAAAGGAACGCGATGGTACGACAACGGAACGGAAATATAACCGTCCACCAACGATGAAAGAGATTGTGGCACATGCGCCCGTACTCGATTATGAATTGGCGAATATTGAGCCGAAGCTGATTGTCACGCTTGGTAACGTAGGATTACAGCGATTGCTAGGCAAGGAAGCTAAGGTGACAGAGCTACATGGACAACTACTAGAACGCCCCATCCAGTATTTGAATGAACTCGAAGATACGACGTTCAACTGGACGCAGCGAACGTATACAATTGTACCGACCTTCCATCCAGCGTCCATTTTTTATAGACCGTCACATCGCCCAGCATTGGACGCGGACTGGTTGGCGATTGGGCATCGATTGAGCGAAATGAGGTAATTAAAATGAGTAAGAGGAAAGTGGAGGGAGATTACGATTTACACACCCATTGAGAGATCATTTTTTCAAGCACCTGTCTTAGAGTTGGCAAAAAATTTACTTGGGCAGTGTATCGTCCATGAGCAACCAGATGGATTACTTGTGGCCCGTATTGTCGAAACCGAGGCGTATCATGGACCAGAAGATCAGGCGGCGCACAGCTTTGGTAATCGTCGGACGAAGCGGACGGATGTGATGTTTGAAGAGGCGGGGCTTGTTTACACGTATAGAATGCATACACATACGCTTATTAATGTGGTCAGTGCTCCGATTGGTACGCCGCATGCGATTTTAATCCGCGCGGTTGAGCCGGTTGAAGGACTTGAGCAGATGAAAGAAAATCGTGGTGTTCATTTGAAGATACATGATTGGACGAATGGACCGGGAAAACTGACGAAAGCGCTGGGCATCACGATGGATTATTACGGTCATCATTGGTCTGAAAGGCCGCTATTTATTGCTGAAGGTCCCGGAGTTGGAGAGATAGTGGCGGGTCCACGTGTGGGCATTGGTAATTCAGGTGAGGCGGTCCATTACCCGTGGCGTTTTTATGAGAAGGACAATCCATTTGTGTCGAAATATCGTGCGTGATAAAGTGCTTTGTGACTATATGAAGAACTTCCTGTGAAGGTTGTCGCCATTTGTCGAACGTTGTGGTTGTAATTGCCCGATATAGGATGGTTTAATAGAGTGAGTTAAGCCTCGGATAAATGCTATATGTTTTGAATTATGTTGGGGCGTAATTGTGCAAAGGAAGGATGACGTAGTTTGCTTCACTATCGAACTATCGAAAAGAACCCAACTGCCCCTTGGGTGACATTCATACACGGTGCGGGCGGTAGCTCTTCTGTGTGGTTTAAGCAGATTCGAGAATTTAGAAAAGGGCATAATGTTTTGCTGATTGACTTGCGTGGTCACGGTAAATCAGAGCGCGACCAATGGCAAAAAGGGGATACTTTTGCGGATGTCTCGAAAGAAGTGATTGATGTGTTGGATGACGTCGGAATCGAGAAGTCGCATATCATTGGTATGTCTTTAGGTACAATCGTTGCGCAAACAATTGCAGATCGTTTCCCTGAGCGTGTGAAATCGCTGATTCTTGGCGGAGCGATTATTCGCTTTGATATTCGGACGAAAATATTACTATGGGTTGGGCGTGCTTCTAAGCGCTTTGTACCTTATATGTTCATTTATAAAATATTTGCCTATATTATCATGCCGCTTAAAAAGCATGAAGAATCGCGTTTAGCGTTCGTCAATGAGGCGAAGAAGATGTGCCAGAAGGAATTCGTTAAATGGATGTCCCTAACGAGTCTCATTAATCCCTATTTGACACGCTTACAGGTCTCAACAAATGCGATTCCGACATTGTTTTTAATGGGTGATGAGGATTATTTATTCATCCCACCGATTGAGGAAGTAGTACGACGTAACGAAGGATTTGAATTTATCAAGATAAAAAAGTCTGGACATGTCTGCAATATTGACCAACCAGATTTGTTCAATCAGTTTTCGATTGACTATATTGCGAAAATTGAACAGAAAAACGCCGTCATCCAATTTGGGTGACGGCGTTTTCTAACTGTAATATTATGCGTTTACCAATTCGAGTTGAACGGCTGGACCGAAAAATTCGAAGTGAACTTTTTCTTTTGGCATTCCAAGCTCATATAAACCTTGGATAACCGCTTGCATGAATGGTGTGGGCCCACAGACGTAAATGTCACTGCCATCCAAAACATTAGCAGCTAAGAATTCGCGGTCGATGAAGCCATCACCTTCCTCAGAGTAAAGAGTAGCGTAAGTTGAGTTGGCTAAGGACTCATTCAGTTTTTGTAGAACACTGTCGAATGCCTGATGTTTACGTGAACGTGCCGAGTGTAAAAAGGCAACGTGGCGGTCTGAATTCGTTTTAGCAATCGTGTCGTACATGCTCATCATTGGTGTGATGCCGACACCACCGCTAATAAGTGTGACGGGATTATTACTATCCATATCGAGGTGGAAGTCACCAGCGGGCACACTGACTTCGACTATATCGCCAATAGCTGTCTTATTATGAAGGAAGATGGATGCTTTACCATTTGGGATGAACTCGTCTTCACGCTTCACAGAGATGCGGTAAAGGTCACCCGTTGCAGCTTGTGATAAGCTATATTGGCGGTTCACTGTGTATTCTTCGCCTGGGATATTTAGGCGTACTGAAATATATTGACCTGGTTTGTAAGACGGTAATGGCTGACCGTCTGCTGGTTTTAAGTAGAAGGATGTAATGACATCACTTTCAACGACTTTGTCTGCAATGATGAAGTCTTTGAATGTTTCCCAACCGCCATCTGTTTGTTTAGCTTGATCATACATGTCTTTTTCAATGCTAATAAATGCATCTGCGATGACACCATAAGCTTCACCCCATGCGGCAATGATTTCTGATGTAGCTGCATCGCCCAGTACTTCTTTAATGGCACCTAATAGGTGGTAGCCGACGATTGGATAATGTTCTTCTTTGATGCCAAGTGATTTATGTTTGTGGGCAATTTGGACAACAGCTGGTAAAATAGCTGCAAGGTTATCGATATTGGCAGCGGCAGCGTAAACTGTATTGGCAAGGGCTGTTTGCTGACGACCCTGTGACTGGTTTGCATGGTTGAAAATATTTAGTAGTTCAGGATGTTTTTCGAACATATTTTTATAGAAAACGGTTGTAATTGTTGTACCATGTTGTTCCAATACAGGGACTGTTGATTTTATAATTTTGATTGTCTCTTGAGATAGCATATGATAATACACAACCTTTCTTGTTTGTTAATTTCACAATAAAGGATATAAAAATGTAAAGCTATATAAAATATACTTCTTTTAGAGAAGTTAGAAAGTTAGCCACATTTTCTTCACTCAAACGTCACAAGTGGTATACTATTAGGTAGAAAGTATGGTGAAATGATGCGTTTAACAATGTATACAGATTTTTCCTTGCGTGTTCTAATATATCTTGGGACAAAGGGATTTGGAGAAAAAGCGACAGTGCAGGAAATTTCAGATAGATATGGTATTTCCAAAAATCATTTAACAAAAGTAGCTCATGAGCTTGGAAAAATGGGATTGATTGAGACGATTCGGGGACGTGGTGGTGGAATTCGTCTGAAAGTTGCGCCTGAACTAATTAGTGTCGGAGAGCTTGTTAGAAAGACGGAGGATGACTTCCAAATCGTGGAGTGCTTTAACTCGGAGTCGAATAGTTGTATACTATCTCCGGCGTGTCGCTTGAAGGATGCACTACGTGAAGCGCTTGTTGCCTATTTTGCAGTACTGGATGGTTACACGCTTGCCGATTTCATTGTCAATAAAGATGAGTTGAACGAGATATTATTTGGTCGGTCTTTGTGATAAAATTAAAGCGAATATAAGGAAAAGTAGGGGGCAAGTTTAATGGGAAAAGTTTTAGTGTTTGGACATAAAAACCCTGATACGGATTCAATTACTGCAGCAATCAGTTATGCATATTTGAAGCAGCAGTTGGGAATGGATGCAGAGGCTGTTCGTCTTGGTGTAGTGACGAATGAGACGGCGTATGCGCTGGATTATTTCGGTTTTGAAGCACCACGTTTGATTGACAAGGCAGCGCCAGATGCTGCACAGGTGATTCTTGTTGACCATAATGAAAAACAACAAAGTGTGGACGATTTGGATGATGTGCAGGTGATTGAAGTTGTTGACCACCATCGCATTGCTAACTTTGCAACGAGTGATCCGCTGTATTACCGTGCAGAGCCAGTCGGCTGTACAGCAACAATTTTGAATAAGTTGTATAAGGAAAATGGTGTAGCTATTCCGAAAGAGATTGCTGGACTAATGCTATCCGCCATTATTTCGGATTCGTTGCTATTTAAATCGCCAACATTTACAGAAGAAGACCGTGTAGCAGCTAACGAATTGACCGCGATTGCTGGTGTAGATGCGCAGGAATATGGACTAGCTATGTTGAAGGCTGGTGCAGATTTAAGCGATAAAACGCTTGAAGACCTGATTGAAATGGATGCAAAAGAATTTTCGTTTGGCGATGTGAAAATTGAAATTGCGCAAGTGAATGCCATTGATATTAATGATGTTATGGACCGTCAGGCTGAATTGGAAGAGCTGTTGAATGGCGTGATTGCGAAGAAAGAGCTCGATTTATTCTTATTCGTTGTGACGGACATTTTGAATAATGATTCGGTTGTTTTGGCACTTGGTAAAGAGGCTGCGCGAGCAAGCGCTGCATTCAATGTCGAGCTGGTCAATAATACGGCAACGTTGCAAGGCGTCGTTTCACGCAAGAAACAGATTGTACCAGTATTGACAGATGCATTGAAATGAGTTGATAAGGGGTATGCCTAGGTTATCTGGGTGTACTCCTTTTTTTCTTCTGGATTTGGAGAGGGTTGGTAATTTTCCACCGTTGAATGTGCTAGCCGCCGTCTCAATTCGCGGAAGGACGCGAACGGTGCCGGTGACTGGTGGTTTTCTTACAGTATGGCGGGTTGCCCATACAGTTTGCGGAATTGCCATTAGAGTTCGGCATATTGGCCTTACAGTTTCGATTTGCCATTAAAGTTTGGCAGATTGCCCTTACAGTTTACAGATTCGCCATTAGAGTTCAGCAAATTGGCCTTACAGTTTCGATTTGCCATTCGAGTTTGGCGGATTGCCCTTACAGTTTGCGGAATTGCCATTAGAGTTCAGCAAATTGGCCTTACAGTTTCGATTCGCCATTAAAGTTTGGCAGATTGCCCTTACAGTTTACAGATTCGCCATTAGAGTTCAGCAAATTGCCCTTACAGTTCCCCAATTTAGCCTATCAGTAAGCATATTCATTGTTGCCTTCTTTGATTGAACTTAAAATAGAGTTAGGAAAGGTGTGTATGTGAAAATGAAAATTGAAATTTGGTCGGATTATGTATGTCCGTTTTGTTATATTGGCAAGCGGAGATTTGAAGAGGCGTTGAAGGAAACAGGTCTAGGGGAAAATGCAGAGGTTATTTTCAAGGCGTTTGAGTTGGATCCGAACTCGCCGGCCACATCAGAAAGCACAATGCAGGAAGTACTTGCAGGGAAATACGGAACAAGTGTGGAAGAAGCGAAGAAGATGACGGATAATGTAGTGGTTCAAGCGAAAACAGTTGGATTGAACTACGATTACGACAAAATAAAGCCAGCTAACACATTTAATGCACACCGCCTTGCGAAACTTGCTGAGCAACAAGGCCTTGGAGCACAAACATCAGAACGATTTCTGAAAGCGTATTTCATTGATGCCGAGAAAATCGGTACAGAGGATGTCTTACTTCGACTTGCAGAGGAAGTAGGGATTTCCCGTGACCGGGCGCAGCAAGTGCTCGATTCTGACGAGTTTGCGGCAGATGTGAAGGCGGATATTGCAGAAGCCGGGCAAATTGGCGTGCAAGGCGTACCATTTTTCGTCATTAACCGTAAATATGCCATTTCAGGCGCACAACCTGCAGAAGCATTTGCAGAGGCGCTTCGCAAAGTAGCGGAAGAAGAAGGCATTCAACCAAGCCTTAAAGTGTTGGGCGCTGATGGAGAAGGTCTATGCACGGATGATGGCTGCAGTATTTAACTTAGTGTAGTCGGTTGAATGAATTATAAAAAAACGGGGTAAATACGATAAACGTATTTGCCTCGTTTTCACATTTGACCAATAATCGCGAAGAAGAACATCACAAACAAAATCCCGAATAAGATAGAGCTAACGGATATGTACTTCAAAAAACTTTTTTCTTTTTTTAATAAAGCAATAATACCAAGTATTACCCCGATAATGTAAATCATAAAACCAGTAAAAACAATACCCCAAAGGCCGAAGTATTCAATGTTCAATGGAGGGAAAGGCATGATTGTGATGAAGATGCCGATACAAACTAGTGTGAATGAAATCGTACTATAATTTCTTTTCATTGCTATTCAACCTCCTTAATTATTGCCTGGCTCCTTTTTACCGATTTGATAGCCCAGAAAAACACCAATAATTATGGTTATTAAGTATCCCGACTCGAAATCCTTAGTAATTAAACGAATGACTAACCAAGCAAAAACAGTCCCGGCAATTAAAAAAATCAAGTTTTTAGACATTGATAATCCTCCTTTTCGGTTTAGTGCTCCTCAACTTTGCCCATTAATAATCCGTTACAATGAAAAAATATTACTCATATGCAATATTTCTCCTAATCAAATTATACTTTGGAATCTAATGGTAACATATTCATTCTCCAAGCGCCGAGCGTTGTTAGTAAGAGTTTTTATTTTTGGCCAATAAAAAAACGCCCCAAAGTAATCGTAATTACTTTGGAGCGTTCTTCAAATTATTGAGCTGGGTTTACTTGTAGGTCGATTGAAATTTTAATGTCGTCTCCTACAAGAACGCCACCTGCTTCAAGTGTTTGGTTCCATGTAAGACCGAATTCTTTTCTTGAAACTTTTCCATCAACTTCGAAAGCTGCAACATCAACGCCCCAAGGATTTTTCCCTGTACCTTCGTAAGTAGCTTCAAACGTAACTTTTTTCGTTACATCTTTGATTGTCATATCACCTGTGATATCGTACTCGTTGCCGCCTTTTTTCGCGATATCTGTTGAAACGAATGTGATGCTTGGGTACGTTTCTGTATCAAAGAAATCTCCTGAACGAAGGTGGTTGTCTCGGTCCTCACTGTTTGTACTGATAGATGAAGCGTCGATTTTGAAATCGATTTTTGCACCTGTTAAATCTTCAGGATTACCTTCAAGCGCTCCTTCAACAGCTCCGAAGCTACCTTTTACTTTTGAAACCATCATATGCTTTACTGTGAAACCAATACTCGTGTGTGATGCGTCTACTATCCATTTTGTCATTATTGAAACTTCCTTTCTAAAATAAGATCTGTTCTTACTATAAATCCTGTATACCTTGAAGTCAAGATAAGAATCTTGAATTTAAGATATATTTTTAATTTTCCTCTAAAATGCACGATCACTGTTAATGAAATTGCTTGTCAAAAGAAAAAAATCCAAGCATACTATGAAATGAGCCAACGATGAATTTAGCTCATTTATAAGTAATAAGATGACTTAATAAAGTCTACCCGGCGCAGTAAAGTTTCAAACCTTGGTTAGGTTGTGGCGGCAGATATCTTATAACGCCGCATATTGTGTACGATTGATTGAAGGGATTGAATGTTGATGTCGAAGCATCAATGGTTTGAGGAGTTACAAAATGAAATGACACAAGGTACATTACTCGTAGATGAATTGCTTTGTAAATATACGATGACAAAACTAGGAGGCACGGCAGACCTGCTAGTCATTCCTACAACAATTGAAGAAACTGCCGCAACGGTGCGCTATGCCTACGAACGTGAAATTCCATTATTGTTACTAGGTAATGGGTCCAATATGGTTGTGAGAGATGGCGGTGTCAGAGGGATTGTTCTGCATTTGGCGAAGCTCAATGCAATTCAGATTGAAGGAACGCACGTCCATGCAGAAGCGGGTGCACTCATTATTGACGTGTCTAAGCGCACTGCAGCATCGAGTTTGACAGGTATTGAGTTTGCCTGCGGTATCCCAGGTTCTATAGGGGGGGCTATGGCGATGAATGCTGGCGCATACGGTGGAGAAATTAAAGATATTATTGTGCAAGCAACGGTGTTAACGAAGTCTGGACAGCAGCTGGTTTTGTCAAAAGAGGAATTAGAGCTCGGGTATCGTCAAAGTATTATCGCCAAAGAAGGCTATTATGTACTTTCCGCTGATTTCCAATTAGCAGTAGGAGAACAAGAGGTTATTGATGCCAAAGTGGCTGATTTAACATTTCAGCGTGAGTCAAAGCAGCCGCTTGAATATCCATCAGCTGGAAGTGTCTTTAAACGACCACCAGGCTATTTTGCAGGGAAACTGATCCAAGACTGTGGTCTGCAAGGAAAAGGGATTGGCGGTGCTGAGGTGTCATTGAAGCACGCTGGTTTCATTATTAATAAAAACAATGCGACGGCTTCTGATTACATTCAAACGATTGATATGGTGAAAGCAGAAGTGAAAAAGAAGTTTGATGTGGATTTGGAGCTTGAAGTGAAAATTATTGGTGAAGAATAATAAAAAGCACTCGAACGTCTGGCGCCTAGACAAGAAAAAGAAAAGCGGAAAGTCCATGAATCTGGACTTTCCGCTTTTCTTTTATTTCTCAACCTTACAGGTAAACAGTGAAGGATCGGTCACTTGATCATCTGTAATATGCACTTGGCACATTTTGTTGTTGCTCATAAATTTGAATAGCCCATTATTGAAATCCGTTCCGATTTCCTTAAAGAAGATACCCTCAAAACGAGCTTCTTTTGATAGTGTGAAACAGACGCGGAAGCCGTCGTCGTCCTCCATTAAGTAAGCGCGCACTCCTTTTTCAAACATGCCATCAATTTCTTCCTTGATAGCACGATCGACAGAGACGACGTGGAAATCTACAAATGCGATTTCGCGTAACAGAACGTTCATGAACGAACCTTTTGTGATTTCTTCCCACCGACTTTGTGCAGTCTGCCCAATAATGATTTGAGTAATGTTGTGTTGATGCGCTACTTCCTTAATGACTTTGGCAGAAGGACGTTTTTCATTATCACGAATAATGAATTCTTCAACTTCAAGCTCTTCGGCAAGCTCCTGCCAACGCTCGATGTAATCAGATTTTTCCGCATCAAATTCATCATATGGAAGCGGGTCAACCGTTAAAATATACAGTGGACAATCCATGATTGTTGCCATTTTATGTCCGCGTCTAATGAGACGTTCACCATTTGGACCGTAGTAGACACAAACGAGAATGCTCTCGTCCATACGACCTTTTACTTTGCCCATGACGGTAGTTCACCTCTTAAATGTTATTGTGTATTAAAATCCGTTTAGTTCACTTATAGTACTTAAATAAATGATGATTGAAAACCAAATTAGTATATATGAAAAATCGGACCTTGACAAGCTACTTACGTGTAAAATTGCTGCAAAGTGCGAAGTGTTTCGTTTTAGTGTATAATTTACCTTGGCTCAACAAATGTTTTTGTACTGAAAGCGAAAAATCCCAGCCCATATAAATATTGAAATCCCCTTAAATTTGGGTATCTTTAGCTACCTATTATGCCGTCTGTTACGACGAACGTCAAGTTTGCGCTATATATAAATCCATGTACGAAGTATGTGGTTTATCTCTACATAATTTGTTTCCCCTTTTTATCCTGTTGTTTTAGTATTGGAGGTTGTATTTTGACAATAACGATAGCAATTTTAATTCCATTTTTGGCAGCCATCCTCGTTCCATTTATTTATAAGAGGGTGCCAAGTCGAAATGTTGGGTGGTTTGTCCTGCTCGTTCCCCTTGCATTATTCATCGTGCTTGCTCGTTTTATTCCTGCGGTTTCCAGTGGTGAAACATATATACATACAATTAAGTGGATTGATTCTGCTGGCATTAATTTCACAACTTATCTTGATGGCCTAAGTATGATTTTTGGACTACTTATTACGGGAGTGGGAAGTCTTGTTATCCTTTACTCTATATATTATTTATCAGAACGAGAAGCGTTAGGGCGCTTTTATGTGTATCTTCTCATGTTCATGGGTTCGATGCTTGGGGTTATCTTTTCGGATAACTTAATGGTGCTGTACGTCTTTTGGGAATTGACAAGCATTTCGTCCTTCCTACTAATCGCGTTTTGGTACCACCGGAAAAAATCGCGTTATGGAGCCCAAAAGTCGATGCTGATCACGGTGTCGGGCGGGGTTGCCATGCTTGCTGGTTTTATCATGTTGCATACGCTGACGGGCTCGTTTAGTGTACGTGAGATTATCTCAACGATTGGCCAGTATACCGGCGAAAGCCTGTTCTTGCTAGCTATGCTCCTCGTACTGCTAGGTGCATTTACGAAATCCGCGCAGTTCCCATTCCATATTTGGTTACCGGATGCCATGGAAGCACCAACTCCAGTGAGTGCGTATTTGCACTCTGCGACAATGGTTAAGGCAGGAATTTACCTCGTTGCACGTTTTACACCTGTATTCGGCGGAGAAGCGATTTGGTTTTACACGGTTAGTTGTGTTGGTATTTTTACATTGTTCTGGGGTTCGTTCAATGCTGTACGGCAAACAGATTTGAAGGCGCTGCTTGCTTATTCGACAATTAGTCAATTGGGTTTGATCATGAGTCTCTTTGGTCTCGGCTCTGCCGCACTCAACGAAGGCTATAGTGCGGATTCCGTTATTTATACGCAGGCGACGTTTGCTGCGTTGTTCCACCTTATTAACCATTCTACCTTTAAGGGTGCATTATTTATGGTGGTCGGGATTGTCGACCATGAATTGGGGACACGAGATATTCGGAGACTCGGTGGATTGATGTCCTTCATGCCTGTCACGTTTACTATTGCCCTTATTGGAAGCTTTTCGATGGCTGGTTTACCGCCATTCAACGGTTTTTTGAGTAAGGAAATGTTTTTTGAATCGATGCTAAATGTGCGAAATCTTGATATTTTTGCTATGGGGACGTGGGGAACTTTATTCCCTGTCGTAGCGTGGATTGCGAGTGTATTGACGTTTGTGTATAGCATGATTATTGTATTCAAGACCTTCCTTGGTCAGCATCAGCCAGCTCGGTTGGATAGAGTGCCGCATGAAGCGCCTGTAGGTATGCTGATTGCACCGTCTATTCTTGCTGTATTTGTTATTGGGATTTTCTTTTTCCCTAATGTCATTGGTAATTATATATTACGCCCTGCAATGGCGGCGATCTATCCACCATTCGAAGGCGCAGAAGGCTTAGTTCCGTACATAGTTGCTTGGCATGGATTTAATTATATGCCTCTACTACTGACAATTGGTGTTGTCATTGTAGGGGGAGGGCTCTATTTATTCCTCCGTTATTGGCGAAGTGTTTATGAGATTGCACCATTTAGTTGGACGCTCGATAGGCTGTACAATGGGATTTTAGTACAAGCAGAAAAAGGTTCGTCTCATCTCACACGCTTTTATATGACTGGTTATTTACGGGACTATCTCGTTTATATTTTCGCGTTCTTCATCTTAGCTGTTGGGGGTAGCATGTTTGTGACGGGTACTTATTTATTTGACTTGTCTGGCGATGCCCCCATTACGATTAATGAGTACATTTTTGTATTTGTGATGATGGGAGCCGGAATTGCAATTATCTTCGCGAAATCTCGCATGACTGCAATTATCTTAAATGGAGTTCTTGGCTATTCCATCGCAATTTTCTTTGTTGTGTTTCGCGCACCAGACTTGGCCTTGACACAAATTATTGTTGAAACGGTTACGACGGCATTGTTTCTTCTTTGTTTCCGATTTTTACCGGAGTGGAAGAAAGAGAAAACAGCCCCATCTACAAAGGTCATCAACGCAATTATTGCTATTTCAGTAGGGACGATTGTCACAATACTTGCCTTAACTGTGCAAGGTAACAAAATGTTTGAATCGATTTCCGTCTACTTTGAAGATGCCTATGAGCTTGCAGGCGGAAAAAACATCGTCAATACGATATTAGGTGATTTCCGTGCATTCGATACCATGCTTGAGGTTGTAGTGCTTTTCATCGCTGGAATCGGTGTATATACGCTGATTAAATTGAAGGCGAGGAAGGGGGAGAAGGACGTTGAAGATCAATGATGTCATTTTAGAAACAGTGACAAGGATTGTTGTATTCATCATTTTGACGTTCGGAGTGGAGCTGTTCTTATCAGGGCATAACAATCCCGGAGGCGGTTTCATCGGTGGACTCGTCCTTTCTTCTGCGTTTGTCTTGCTTTATTTAGTCTATGATATCGAAACGGTTCAACAAGGGATTCCGTTTGACTATAAGAAAATTGCTGCGTTCGGTGTATTGTTAGCAGTTGGTACGGGCGTAGCGGCGGCGGTGTTCGGCGTACAGTTTTTGACGCAGACGGCCAGTCATTTTAATTTACCGGTGTTTGGAGATACGGAGCTGTCCACGGTTATTTTGTTTGAAGCAGGGGTGGCGCTAACAGTTGTTGGTGTTGTCGTAACGATTATTTTAAGTATTAGTGAGGATGTGTAGCGAATGGAAACGTTAATAACGATACTTGTTGGTGTTCTAGTTACCGTTGCGGTCTATTTGCTGCTGTCCCGTAATTTGGTTCGGGTGATTTTGGGAACTGCCATCCTATCTCATGCGGTACACTTACTATTGATGACGATGGGCGGGTTGAAGAAGGGCAGTGTTCCGATAATCGGGGAAGAGGCAGGGAATTATACGGATGCTTTACCACAGGCCTTAATTCTGACGGCGATTGTTATTAGTTTTGCGGTTACAGCATTTCTACTTGTTCTCGCTTATCGTACATACAAGGAAACTGGGTCAGATGATCTCAGTGTATTGAGAGGTACCGAAGATGAATAATATGATTGTTTTGCCAATGATTATCCCGATTTTAACAGGGGTTTTTCTGATTTTTCTCAGACCATACGTGAAGATTCAACGCGTTTTGAGTATCCTGTCTATCCTTGTGACCATAGGGGTTAGTATTTATATTTTGAATCGTATTCAGACGGATGGTATTTTACGCCTTGATTTCGGTGGCTGGTTACCGCCTTACGGTATTTTGTTTGTGGCAGATTCGTTCGCCATGCTACTCGTTGTTACGACTGCGATTATAACGGGTATATTATTGTTTTATGCATTCTCTTCAGTGAGTAAGTCGTTTGAAAGTATGTTTTTCTATCCGTTTGTCTTTTTCCTTATAGCGGGTGTGAATGGTTCATTTTTAACGGGAGACTTATTTAACTTATTTGTTTGTTTTGAAGTAATGCTATTATCCTCTTATGTACTTATTACACTTGGTGGACGAAAAGTTCAGCTTGTTGAGTCTATTAAATATGTGTCTATTAATGTGTTATCTTCGTGGTTTTTCCTTGTAGCGATTGCGTATTTATATGGCACGGTTGGAACACTGAATATGGCGCACTTATCGGTACGTGTTGCGGAAGTGGGACAGGGCCCATTATTGACAGTGATTAGCATTATCTTTTTAATCGTTTTTAGTTTGAAGGCAGGTTTATTACTGTATTTCTGGCTACCTGGTTCTTATAGCGCACCGCCTACTGTCATTGCAGCTTTGTTCGGTGCATTGCTGACAAAGGTTGGTATCTATGCGATGTTCCGCGTGTTTACGCTTATTTTTTATCATGAGCCTGGGATTACCCATACGTTGATTGGTGTGATGGCGGCTGTGACGCTGATTGGTGGTAGTATTGGCGCCATCGCTCATAATGATGTGCGGCAAATTGTTTCTTACAATGTGGTTATTGCTGTTGGATTTATCCTTGTAGGTCTTGCTATTTCAACGGAAGTTGCTATTCAAGGATCGATTTATTATTTAATTCATGACATGATTATTAAGGCGCTATTGTTCTTGATTGCAGGAACGATGATTTATTTGACAGGGACGGCAAGAATCGAGCAGATGAGTGGGCTCATTCGTAACTATCCGATTTTAGGGTGGCTATTTTTCATCACGATGCTGTCGCTTGCGGGGATTCCACCACTAAGTGGGTTTATCGGTAAAGTGTATATTGGTCAAGGAGCAATTGAAGCCGGATCGTTTGTGCTGCTAGCCATTGCGTTCATATCTAGTATTTTTGTCTTGTACTCGCTATTAAGAATCTTTATGAACTGTTTTTGGGGAGAGACAATTATTAACGAGGATGATGATGTGCCGCTGAAAAAAGGGATACTCATTCCATGTGTTGTGCTCGGTATATTGACGATTGCGCTCGGACTAGGGGCAGAGGGAATTGCTGTGTATGTCAGTGACGCTGCTCATACGCTGATGAATCCAGAAATCTATATTGAGGCAGTTCTCCAGGATTAACATGATTCAGCAGAAGTCTCCCACTTCTATAAGTGGCGGGATGAATGCTAGACATGCATTTAATTCAGTGGGGGTTCAAATCCCGGCTGAATCAAGTTAAGCCTCCGGCGGATGTCACAGATTTTGAAGGGAGTGAATTGCTCAAGCGCAATTCAAAATCTGGACGCAATTACGCCGAGGCGTAATTGATTAGAAAGAAGAGGTGAGGGGTGATGCCAGCCCAGTTACTATTGAACTTATTCATCGCATTTCTATGGATGACGCTGATGGATGAAGACGAACTACGATTTACGACTTTCTTTGCCGGTTTCCTAGTTGGAATTGGCATCATCTTTTTCATGCATCGCTTTTTTGGAACGCAATTTTATTTGCGCAGGCTATATGCGACAATTAAATTGCTGTTCATTTTCATATCGGAGTTGACACAGTCAAGTATTATCGTGTTAAAACAGATCTTAAGTCCGAGGCTGAAAATAAAGCCAGGGATATTTAAATATGAGACAGTGCTGAAAAGTGATGTGGAAGTGACAATGCTTTCTTTGTTGTTAACGTTGACACCGGGATCGGTTGTGATGGAAGTATCACCAGAAGGCAATGTGCTCTACATTCATGCGATGGACGTAGAGCAGTCGAAGGATGCGTTATTAACTCAGTTAGGCAATTTTGAAAAGGCGATTATGGAGGTGACCCGCTGATGATTGAAACAATGCTAACGATTGCACTTGTGTTATTCTCTACCACGATCGCGATTGCTGTCATTCGAATTATCCTGGGTCCATCCATGCCTGATCGTGTCATTGCACTCGACATGATTGGTGTGAATTTGATTGCGACGATTGCAGTTGTGTCTATTATGCTGAAAACGAAAGCTTTCCTCGAAGTTATTTTGATATTGGGGATTTTGTCGTTTATCGGGACGATTGCCTTCTCCAAATTTATTGAGAGGGGGGTTATCGTTGAGCGTAAACGAGATCGGTGAATTTATAGGTGCACTGCTTATTTTGACAGGCGGGATTGCGAGTGTCATTAGTGTATTTGGATTGATTCGTCTACCTGATGTGTATACGAGATCCCATGCAGCAACGAAAAGCTCGACACTGGCTGTGTTGTTGACGTTATCTGGAACCTTTTTGTATTTTTGGTTTAGTGAGCAGTTCATTAGTGTCCGTGTATTACTCGGGATTGTATTCGTATTTTTGACGGCTCCCGTTGCGGGGCATTTGATTATCCGAGCGGCGTATCGATCGAAAGTTAAACTAGCGGATATTTCTGTGGAGGACGCATTGTATGAAGTGCTGCATAAGGAAGAAGTGGAAGAGGACGAGACTGGCCGATGATGGCTAGCTCGTCCTTTTTTTGCTCACCAGGGATATTGAAAAAAGAAGGTATTCTATTGAGATAGTAGAATATTATATTAAAGAAAGAATCAAAGGGGTGTATAAATGGGAAAGAAGAGCAAGCGCATGGGGAAATGGTCGAAAGTGTTATTGTCGGTGTTTGGGGCACTGGTAGTGTTGGGCATTGTGGCATTGATAATTGTCAATTCGTACATAGGAAAATCAAAGCCATTGATTGAAGGAGAAGTTTTAACGAACTTTCTAGATACGGATGTCATTGTTGAGCGAGATTCGTTTGGAGTGCCACATATAACAGCAGAGTCGGATGCGGATTTGTACCGAGCACAGGGCTATGTGCAGGCGCAGGATCGTTTATTCCAAATGGACATGGCGCGTAGACAGGCAAGCGGACGCTTATCTGAAGTTGTTGGAGAGGCTGCAGTAGGGACAGATAAGAAGTTCCGTACCTTCAGTTTACGTGCAGCCGCAGAGGCATCCTATGATGGCTACGGGGAAGAAGCGAAAAAGGTACTTGGATGGTATGCGGAAGGCGTCAATGCATTTATCGAAAAGGCGCAGTGGGACGGGAATCTGCCGTATGAGTTCAAGATCCTTGGCTATCAGCCAGAACCGTGGACTGCAGTTGATTCATTAACGATTGGGAAATTCATGGCGTATGACCTTGGCGGGAACTGGGATAGCTTGGCTGTTCGTCACTGGGCGTTGAATAATTTCCCGGAAGATAAGGCGCGGGAGCTATTCATTACTTATCCTGACAATGCGGAGTCGATTATCGAAGCCAATATTGCCAATCCAGTTACGGTTGCTGGGCGATTTGACCCTAATCTTCAGCCGCCAGAATTCAATGGTAGTAACAACTGGGTCGTATCAGGTGATAAAACAGCATCAGGCTTACCATTGCTAGCGGATGATCCACACTTAGGACTTGATACACCATCGATTTGGTATCAGATGCATTTGAAGTCACCAGAGCAAAATGTAGGTGGTGTTATTTTTGCAGGTGTTCCAGGGATTATTCTTGGACATAACGAAGACGTTGCGTGGGGCGTGACGAATGTAGGGCCAGATGTACAGGATCTTTATATTGAAATACCGAATCCTGATGATCCGACACAATTTTTATATGACGATGAGTGGGAGCAGGCTGAGGTCCGGGATGAAACCATTTCCGTAAAAGGTGGAGAAGATGTACCGTTTGAAGTTGTGGTTACAAGACACGGACCGATTATCTCGGACATTTTGTATAAAGAAGAGGATCCGGGTGCGCTGTTTTCGATGCAGTGGACAGCGTTGGAGCCGACAAAAGAACTGGAAGCCATCTTAAATATGAACAAGGCGAAGGATTGGGAAGGGTTTGAAAAGGCGTTGGAGGATTTCAATGCACCTGCACAAAACTTTGTCTTCGCAGGGAAAGATGGCACGATTGCTTATAAAGCAAATGGTCGCATTCCAATTCGAAAAAAAGGGGATGCGCAGTTGCCGGTTCCGGGAGATTCATCTGATTACGGCTGGACTGGTTACGTGCCGTATGATGAATTGCCACGTGTTGTGAATCCGGAAGAAGGGTTTATTGCGACAGCGAATAATGAAATCATTGACGATTCTTACCCGTACCACATTACAAAAATGTGGGCACAGCCTTATCGTTATGAACGGATAGCGGAGGTTTTGCGTGAAGGAAACGACCTCACGCCGGAAGATATGATGAAATTGCAGATGGATCAGAAAAATATGTATGCGGGTGAATTTTTGGATGATTTGCTTGGCTCAGTTGAAGCACAAGATAGCGCCGGAACGTATAAGGAGATTGTGACGATGTTGCGTGAGTGGGATCAATTCGATTCCACAGATGCGGCGGCTCCACTTGTTTTCCATAAGTTGATGAAGCAATTGCCGATTGTGATGTTTAGTGAAGAGATGCCAGAGGATGTCTATCAGTTGTTACCAGGGAAAGGTTCGATTACTGACCAACTGTTGCGCGCAGCGTATGCAGGCGAGCCTGGGGCATGGGTAGAGCAGTATGGAGGCGTTGATGAGTGGGTGTTTGATTCCTTTGAACAGTCCGTGGAGGATATCGAGGAGTCGTTTGGCAAGAAGGTAGCGAGCTGGAAGTGGGGAGATTTCCATCAAGTAGAGTTCCCGCATGCGTTGTCAGGGGCTTCACCAATCTTTGAATATTTCTTGAATCCAAAGAAACAAGCGATTGGTGGATCGAATGTGACGGTTCAAGCAGCGGCATTCCAAGAGGATGGTACAGTGGATCATGGTGCGCCTTGGAGATTTGTTGCAGATCTCTCTGATTTATCGACAACGCATCATATTTTAGGACCGGGTCAAAGCGGTCATATGAAATCGCAATGGTTCCATAACCAAGTGGACGATTGGGTACAGGGCAATTATCATGAAACAGTGTTGCAGGGAGAAATTAAAGATGGTTCAACATTGCTATTGAAGGCAAAACGCTAAAATAACCTATTTATAGGGGGCTTTACATGTTGTTAATCATATTAGCAGTCATATTCATGCTATATGTAATATCTGTGCTATCAACGATTAGCCATCAACTAAAATTAATTGTAAAACATCTAGATATCAAAGAAAAAGAAGAGATAGTTATTAGTAGTGATGAAGAAATTGAAAAAGAATTAGAAGATGAATGGTCAAAATAAAAGCAGTCTATACGAAAAGAATCTAAACAAAAGTAAAACACCTCATGACCTCATAAGGTGTTTTACTTTTGTTTGCTTTAAAGAGACCACTTCTCCACAGTTCGTCCTTGCCGTCCATTTGTTGTTTCCGCATGGATCATCGATTGATAGACGGCTTCTTCTGTTGCTTCGATAACCCCTTGAAACAAATCATTCATGACGGGATGATCGTCCCGCAATAACTCGTATGCGACTGTCATTCCTTCACTAGTATGAGGAATTGTGAAAGCATTTGAAAAGGCAATGATAATATCTCCGCTACCGTTATGGATATGAGTCCCTGTTCGACCGAGTCCAATGGCTGCCCGTTTGGCCAAACGTTTTAGCTGTCGTTCATTGACGGGAGCATCTGTTGCCACAACAATGATAACCGAGCCGTCTGGCTTGCTGTTATTTGCTTCGGATTGTGGAGGAATATTTACGGTTCGTCCAAGCCAGTCCGCGATGTTGCACTCCCCAGACTTGCCGAAATTCGTCAGTGTCAACACACCGATTGTATAATTTTTCTCATCACATTGGACAATTCTTGAAGATGAACCAATGCCGCCTTTCATCCCAAAACAAATCATTCCTTTACCAGCCCCGACTGCCCCTTGCGCAAACGGTCCAACATCAGCATTTTGAATTGCCTCGATAGCGTGATGAGGTTTCACTTTCATCAACCGCATGGAATTCAAGTAACTATCATTGCATTCCCCGACAACGATATTCAACGAACTAGTCGAGTCGCCAATCGAGCGATTTTCTTCGAGAATATAGGCTAACGTACCTTCTAACACTGCTCCGACGCTAAACGTATTCGTTAGCATAATAGGGGATTCCATTACACCGAGCTCTTCGATTTGAATTAGCCCAGCAGTTTTGCCGAAGCCGTTTAATACAAAACTTGCAGACGGTACTTTTTGTTCAAATATATTTCCGCTATGCGGCAAAATCGCAGTGACGCCCGTGCAGGCATAATCATCATTAGGCAATTGTTCGTTAAGTGTTACATGTCCTACCTTTACGCCTGGTACATCTGTAATGCTATTCCATTTCCCGTGAATCATGCTTACCAACCCCTATTTAACAATCAATACCGGCGCCGTCACACGTTTGGCAACTTTATGGCTAACGCTTCCAAGCACCATTTCTTGAAATGAATTTAGACCGCGACTACCAACGATGACAAGATCGAAGTCATTGCTATTGGCGAAAATAACAATTGTTGGACCAGGCTCTCCGTGTTTAATAACAAGTTCATAGGTGACTTTACGCTGTTCGAACGCGTCTTTAATCGGAGCAAGTTGCTTCTTACGATCAATATGAAGATCATCGCTTCCAGCATTTTGGAGAACGTCGGACCGCGTTCGGTCATAGTCAAGAATGTACAGAACGTTAACAACCGCCCCTGGACTGAGAGAGGCAAGGTAGGCGGCGTGCTCAGCTGCACGTGTAGAGTTTGCTGAGCCATCAACTGCGACAAGTATTTTTTTATACATGTGAACTCCTCCTCACTTACTATATGGGATGCTATTCTGAAATATTCTGCATAACACTGTCGAAAACCTTCTTTTTAACGATGATTTTGTAGAACTTTGTGGTGGGATTTAACGCTGAAAGACATTCAAACAATCATTTGATTAGCCTTGCAACTTGCTGAAAATTCACATATACTAAATTCAATCAAACAATCATTTGAATGAGGTGTGGATATGACAAAGGAAATATGTGAAGTGACGGTCGTTCATGAAGAAGTGGTAGAACGAGTACAACAAGCCTTGCCTGATATGGGGGCAGCTGTTCAACTATTTAAAGCACTTGCGGATGAAACCAGATTAAAAATTGCCTACTCACTAACATTAGAAGAAGAAATGTGCGTCTGTGATGTCGCAGCAGTCATTGGTTCTTCCGTTGCCACTGCCTCACATCATTTACGTTACTTGCGAGAAAATGCGCTTGCAAAATCACAGCGTAAAGGAAAAATGGTCTATTATGCACTCGCTGATGACCATATTCATCAGCTTGTGAAAGTGGCATACGAACATACGACGGAAGGTGATAACCATGACGGTGGCTGAAAAAACAGAGTATCGACTTGAGAACCTGACATGTGCGAGCTGTGCGATGAAATTTGAGAATAACGTAAAAAAACTTCCTACTGTTGAAGAGGCACAGGTGAATTTTGGTGCTTCGAAATTATCATTTAGCGGTAGTGCGACCATTGAAGATATAGAAGCAGCGGGAGCTTTTGATGGTATTAAAGTAGTCCCCCTTCAAACGAAGCGAGTCGAGGCTAAAATTCCATTCTTGAAGCGCAAAGAAAACATCGTAACGATCTTATCTTTGCTATTTTTAATCGCGGGCATGATTGTGTCATTCCGTTATGCTGAGACACATTCAGCAGCCATTACCCTTTTTGCTGTCGCTATCGTCATTGGTGGGACTGGCATATTTGAAACGGGCCTTAAAAATCTTATCCGTTTTGAATTTGATATGAAAACACTTATGACAATTGCGATTATTGGAGCAGCTATCATCGGCGAATGGCGCGAAGGTGCCGTTGTTGTTTTCCTCTTTGCGGTGAGTGAGGCACTGGAAGCCTATTCGATGAATAAAGCCCGTCAGTCCATCCGCTTACTGATGGATATCGCACCACCTACAGCTATCGTGAAACGAGGCAGCGAACAGCTAGAGCTGGCAACAGAAGATATTGTCATTGGCGATATTTTGTTAGTGAAGCCAGGTCAAAAAATTGCGATGGACGGTCAAGTGTTGTCAGGATCTTCTACGGTCAATCAAGCAGCCATTACAGGTGAGTCAGTGCCTGTTCACAAAACGGCTACTGATGAAGTGTTTGCAGGTACGCTCAATGAAGAAGGTGCACTAGAAGTAACGGTTACGAAGCTGGTTGGCGATACAACGATTGCGAAAATTATTCATCTCGTTGAAGAAGCGCAAGCAGAAAAAGCACCGTCACTGAAATTTGTCGACAAGTTTGCGAAATATTATACACCTGCGATTGTTGTGTTGGCGATTCTTATCGCTATCGTTCCTCCGATGTTTGGCGGCGATTGGAATACATGGATCTATCAAGGACTCGCGGTACTTGTTGTCGGCTGTCCTTGTGCACTCGTCGTGTCTACACCCGTCGCCATTGTCACGGCAATCGGTAATGCGGCACGTCAAGGCGTTTTGATTAAAGGAGGCGTCCACCTTGAGGAAACAGGGCGTCTTGATGCCATTGCTTTCGACAAAACGGGTACATTGACAAAGGGCTATCCAGAAGTGACGGATTTCATCGTCAACGAAGGAGTTGCCAAGGAACAGTTGTTGAGTGCAATTGCGGCAGTAGAATCGATGTCCCAACATCCGTTGGCAAAAGCAGTTGTCGATTATGCGCGTGACAATGGCGCAGAAAACGTTGTCGTGACCAATTTTCAATCCGTGACAGGTAAAGGTGCCTACGCGGAAATCGATGGTATGAAAATAGCTATCGGCAGTCTTGGCTGGGCACAGGAACTTTCTACGCTCCCAGAGTCGATATTGCAACAAGCGGCTTCTTTACAACGCGAAGGAAAGTCGGTCATGGCGATTGTCAAAGGCTCAGCCTTTAGTGGCTTATTGGCGGTTGCAGATCCAATCCGTGCAGAAAGTCAGGCTGTTTTAAAACAATTAAAAGCGATTGGCATTCGTCATACGGTGATGCTAACAGGCGACCATCAGACAACAGCACAAGCGATTGCTGATAAGCTAGACGTTGAAGATGTGCGTGCGGAATTGATGCCTGAGGATAAATTGACGGCTGTTAAACAATTGAGTGAACAATATGGTCGGGTCGCCATGGTTGGTGACGGTGTAAATGACGCGCCAGCATTAGCGGCGGCATCCATCGGGATTGCAATGGGAGGGGCAGGAACAGACGCCGCATTGGAGACGGCAGATATCGCTTTGATGGCAGATGACTTAGAAAAACTACCCTATACAGTGAAATTAAGTAGAAAAACATTGCGAATTATCAAGGAAAATATTATGTTTGCATTAGGTTTAAAAATTGTAGCATTACTTCTTATCATTCCGGGATGGCTAACATTATGGATTGCCATTTTTGCGGATATGGGTGCAACGCTACTAGTCGTGCTGAATTCATTACGATTATTGCGCATTCATAAATAACAAGTAGGCTGTACGGAGGTAAATACAAATGCGATTACAAGAGTGGACAATGGAAGAGCAGGAGCAGCTTATCCATTTTATGACGACGAACTCATGGCCTTTTCACGGGAATTCCGATCCGGGGCGTGAGCTCATTGAAAAGGCAATTGAAGAGGGCGGCTATGAGTCGGATGAAGTGAAGACATTCTGGGTGGAAAATGACAAAATGGATAAAGTGGGTATCGTGAAAATTTATGATTTGCAAGATGAAATCCCATTATTTGATCTGCGTATTGCAGATATGTCGAGAGGATACGGCTATGGTCCGAAAGCGCTTCGCCTTGTCGCAGAATATGTCTTTGGCTTACAAGGGAAGAAGATCCGCTTAGAAGGTCATACAAGGCAGGATAATCTTGCGATGCGTAAAACATTTGAACGTGCTGGCTTTGTCAAAGAAGCACATTTGCGTCATGCATGGTTTTCGCCAAAAGAGAATTCTTATTATGATGCGGTGACTTATGGGATTACACGGGAAGACTTTATAGCAGGGACGACAACGCCTGTTGTTTGGGAAGATGGTGAAAAGGCGACGACATTGCCGAGAATTCCAGATTTCACAGAGTCATTTGAATCGGAACGCTTAATTATTCGAGCACCTAGAATTGGTGATGCCTTGGATGTTTGGAACGCGAAGCAGAACTCATTACCTGCATTACGTGAGTGGATGGTGTGGGCGCAAGAGGAACCCGAGTTGAATGAGACAGAAGAGAATTTACGCAAAGCAGTTGCTGATTTCATTACGCGTCAAGATTTACGATTCCATCTTTATAGTAAAGAGACTGGGGAATTCATTGGCGCATCAGGACTCCATAGAATCGATTGGTCCATTCCGAAATTCGAAATTGGTTATTGGCTTGCGACAGAATTTGAAGGCAACGGTTATATAACGGAAGCCGTTAAACGAATTGAGCAGTTTGCCTTTGAGCAACTAGGAGCACGCAGGATAGAAATTCGATGTGATGAAGAAAACGTGAAAAGCCGCAGTGTTGCAGAACGTGCAGGCTTCATCTTAGAAGGGATTTTGCAACAAGATTCCTTATCACCTGATGGTAATGTTTTACGAAATACATGTATCTATGCGAAAATAGACTAAAAGAAGCAAACTGTGACATCCTGTAGTCCTTTGCTGGAGCTAGGCAATAAAAAAAGGGATGCCGACTTTAAGTCGACATCCCTTTCGTTACAACGATCGTTTTCCAGTAATGAGTTGGAAGATAAAGATGATACCTGCTATAACAAGGAGGATATGGATTAACCCTCCTCCAATTTTGAACACAAGTCCCAATAACCAAAACACGAAAAGTACTGAAATAATGAACCAAATAATACGTCCCATAAAATTCACTCCTCTACTTTATCTATTCAATATTTACCCAGCGAAAAGAAAGTGTAAACATTGTGTGGAATAAAGGAGAGTAATTGGAGGGGCTACTACATACTGGAGGTGGTATGGTTGGCAACACCAGGTATGGAAGATTATCTTGAACAGATTTATTTGCATATCGAAGCGAAGGGCGCAGCGCGTGTATCGGATATTGCGGAATCACTTGCGGTTCTTCCTTCATCCGTCACAAAAATGGCACAGCGACTCGATCGCGAGGGATACATCGTCTACGAGCGCTATAAGGGGCTCGAGTTAACGAATAAAGGTTTAGTATTCGGAAAGAAGCTTGTGAGGCGTCATGAGCTTCTTGAGCAGTTTCTCCGCATCATCGGGGTAGATGAGGAGAATATTTATGGTGATGTGGAAGGAATTGAACATCATCTTAGCTGGAATGCGATGGATCGCATAACGGATCTCGTTGAAGCAATGGGGCAAGACAAAGAGTTTGTTAGAAAATTACGCGTAATGGATCATAAGGAAGAGGTAGATCAATAATGGAAGAACTTAAATCGGGCTACACTGCCGACTTGGATGTAAGAGAACGGGATGGCTCGCGCTGGGTCTTGGATGGCAATGGTGACGATATTATGATGAACGCATCTGATGCAAATGACACGATTCAAGAAGGGGATACAGTTCGCGTATTCTTGTATACAAATCGTCGGGGTGAACTGACGGCGACGATGCAAATGCCGCTAATGACAGCCGGAACATATGGCTGGGCGCGTGTTATTCGTGTGGATGATAAAGAAGGTGTGTATGTTGACATCGGTTCTTCCTTTGAAGTACTCGTCAATCGAGCGGATATGCCTAGAGTGCGTTCACTGTGGCCAAAGGTAGACGATGCATTATATATGACGCTGCGCATGGATTTGGGCGGCAATATCTTCGGTCGACTTGCAACGGAGGAGCGCGTGCTAGAACAAATTAACGAAGCGCCATCAACTTCTTTAAATATGAATGTTAAAGCAAGAGCCTATCGCTTATTACCAGTCGGTTCGTTCATGCTGAGTATCCCTGACAATCACCGCATTTTTATTCATAACACAGAGCAAGCAAGCGAACCACGCATCGGGCAAGAAGTGGACGTGCGTATCATTGCTGTACATGAGGATGGGACGTTGAATGGTTCTATGCTACCAAGGAAAGAAGAGCGTTTAGGCGATGATGCTGAAATTATCTTACGCTATTTGGATGAAATTGGAGGGCGGATGCCGTTCACTGACAAATCTTCGCCGGATGAAATTAAGGAAATGTTCTCCATCAGTAAAGCATCGTTCAAACGCGCTCTTGGGAAGCTGATGAAAGAAGGAAGAATCGAACAAAGCGATGGATGGACAACGTTGAAATGATCGACTAAGTGGGAACTTTTCTGACTCTGAATCGTACTAATCCCTATAACAAGGAGGAATGTATGTGAAACGTTTAGTGACTATGATGATGGCGGTTGTACTAGCAACTGGTCTATTAGCACCTGGATTTGCCCATGCAGACGACCCGGCCATTGATGAAAAGCTAGGTGTGCCAATTGTTGTTTACGGCGCTAATCTATCTGAGGCTGAAAAGGAAAGTGTAAAGTTAAGTTTAGGTGTTGCTAAAGAGGCTGAAGTAGAAGAGATTATGGTCGACGGCAGTGATCTTGTAAAATATATTAAAGATGGCGACAGTAAAGCAAGGATGTATTCATCAGCTAAAATTACAAGACGAGATGCGGGTAAAGGACTTGTGATTTCGATTGTGACAGAAGATAATATTACACAAGTGACGCCGGATATGTATGCGAATGCAATGCTGACGGCTGGAATTGAGGATGCGATTGTAGAGGTTGCATCACCAAAAAAAGTGACGGGGCATTCCGCGCTAGTTGGGATTTATAAAGCCTATGAAGTGTCAGGTGAAACGCTCGACACAGAACGAACAGATGTCGCAAATGATGAATTGAATTTGGCGACAAAATTTGCGCAAGAAGTGGGCGTTGACAGTGACAAAGTATCCGAGCTGTTGACGGAAATAAAAAAACAAATTGCAGAGCAAAATCCTGCAACGAAAGAAGAAGTTGAGAAAATCGTTTCTGAGCAACTCAAGAAATTAAATATCGAGTTAAGCGCAGCTGATCGCCAACTACTCATTGATCTGATGGATCGAATTAGTAAATTGGACATCGATTTCAGTAAGCTATCTGAACAACTAGACGATATGGCATCGAAAATTAAAGATAAGCTTGGTGAAATTGACCCAGGTTTTTGGGATGCAGTGAAAAATTTCTTTACGAGTATTTTTGACTCCATTCAATCATGGTTTAAGTAAATCAATTTCATAATAAAGCTATTAAACATGTAACTCGAACAAAGTTGATTTTCGCTTCAGGTGGACGCTTTCCGCGGGCACGGTTTCAGTCAATCGAACAGCGTAGGGTTCGATTTGCCGTATTTCTACGTCTTTTTGTAGAAATTAAGGCATCCTGCTCTCAACGCTTCGCTTTTGTTCGCAAAAGCCGTTCTTCGTGACGGCTTTCGCTGGAGTCGCCACCTTACGCTACAATCAGCGAAAGTAGTCCAATTTATTAACGAACAATGAAGCAAAAATTTAAATCGTTCATCTTTATTCGCGGAATAAGTAATTATGAAATTGAATTAAGTAATTATCAAAACGGAGCTTGCGGAAAGGGGTAGTGAAAATGGAATTTGAATTTGAATTTGTAGAATTAGGTGGAGATGCTTTTGCATTCCGCCAAGAAAAAGAAGGCGAGCTACTCGCTGAAATTACGTGGACACTGCTCGGGGATGTTATGGTGATGGACCACACATTTGTGTCGCCTGTTCTTCGAGGTCAAGGTGTCGCGAAATTGCTGCTAGACCGTGCCGCTGACTATGCACGCAGTAACGAATTGAAAATGGAGCCTGTGTGCTCCTATGTAGTTTCCGCGTTCGAACGATATAAAGACTATGACGATGTCAAAGTATAACTCGGAAAATCGAAAAAGTATTATAAAAGGCAATCCGTTTAGTAGCTCTAACGGATTGCCTTTTATTGTAATGCTACAAATACTAATTGCATGTCTAATCCCTCACAATAAAATAATGAAATACACAATACCCGTCAACATAGATGCGCCGGCGACGGTGTACAATAGGTCGGCTGGACTAAAAGTTGACCATTTTTCCATTCGTAACGTCCCCTTTCTCTTCAGTTGTAAATGTTGCATATATACTAAGTACCCTATTTGAAAAAAAGTGAAACCTATCCTTCCAAATAACGTATACTCATATATAGAATAAAAGAAAGAGGTGCACTTCGTGAAGCGAACAGCAGAAAAATCCTTATCCATTATAAGTGCCGTATTATCAATAATAGGGATCATTATAAGTATTGGTTTGGTGGCTTTATTTAATTTTATGAAAGCAGATCCACTGTTCTGGAGTGATTTAGAACAGGAGCTACTTTTAGATCCAACAGTAAAGCCCGGGGACATCGAAATCTTGAATGTATTTTTTGATGTCTTTGGAGGTACCTTATGGTTTATCATCATTGCTCTTATCATTAGTTTGATATTGACGATTGTCGGCATAGTGAACATTTGGAATAATAAAAATCCAAAGCTTGCTGGAATATTGTTTATTATCTCGGGGGTGTTGGCTGGATTCATTTCGATACCATCGATACTTCTTTATATCGCTGGTATTCTATGTTTTACAAGAAAACCACCATTAACAGATAAAACGCAGTTTGCAGACGATTCATATGATGGAACGATGAGACCACTGTAAAAGTGCACAAACAACCCGCTTTCCTTTATACATACAGGAAAGCGGGTTGTATTAAATCATATAAGTACAGGATTGTGAATATAATAGACATATTGTGCTGTTTCAACGAGATGGCCTTCAAAATATTCTTCAAATACATCGAGTAGCTCAAAGCCGTGCTTTTCATAAAAAGCACGTCCATTGGTATTGCGTCTATCGACATAGACGAAAAACTGTTGTGCGTCACTTAACATGGACAATGCGTATTTAAGTAACTTTTCCCCATAGCCAATAGACTGATGTGAAGGTAGGATATACATCGCAGTCAATTCAGAATCACCATCTTCATCTTTTCTAGTGAAGTTGGCAAAACCAATAGGCATTCCCTCACACTCTGCAATTAGTACAGTAGACTTTTCCATACGTTTTAGCATCATAGCATTTGAATAAGAACGATCGATAAATTTTGTCTGAATATCTTCGGGAATAAGACCTCTATATGTTTCGTGCCAAGTTATACGAGCAATATGTTGAACATGCGCACTATCCTTGGCTGTCATCAGTCGGATCATTGCACTGTCACCTCAGTATTTCTTTTTGTCATCATAACAAATAATCAGTATGAAAACTACTGTTGTCATCAAAATGTTATATAACAAAAACGTGATGATGAAGTCGGTTGAAATGGGAAAGGAAAAGGAAAGTTTGTAAATCAGTATAACCGGGTATAATAAGATAGAAGATTTGAATATAAATTTGGAGGAATGATTGTAAATGGCACGTAAACGAAGTAATAGCTTACTTATAGCGACGATGGCTGCGGGTGCTTATGCGTATTTTAGTAAAAAAGAAAATCGTGATAAGGCACAAGTCGCCTTCAATAATATGAAAACTAAAGTTGATTCCTTTATAGGATCACAAAAGCTAAACCGTTCCCCTGAAACAAAAGTAGGTCATTCGGACCCTTATGATATTCAGGACAATAAAATGGTGAGCGAAGGTGCTCAGACAAGTGTCCATTACTATAACGAAGAAATTGAGGATGACGTAAAAATGACATCTGAAACAGACGGACTTTATCACAAAAAAGAGCAGGGTACTTCAGATCAACAGTAGAATACCTCGCAGGAAATGCTTCCTAGCAATAGGGAAGCATTTTTTTGTTGAAAATAAATTAGGAAGCTATACAATTAAGATATATGAAATTGACTAAACCAACGTTTTGTTATTAAAAGGAGTGGGAAGGGGTAATCAGGTGTATATCGCTTATGGGGGGGAACGAATAGAGTTTATTGAAGCTTTTATACGTGAAGTGGAACAAAACAGAAATAGGGGAGACTCTACAGCTTTTTTTAGAGTAGAAAAGAAGCTACTGCGTCATTTGTTTTTAAAGGAAAAAACAGAAGCGCATCGGGCGGTGCGAGAGGTTATCAACTGTATACCAGTCCATGGAAAGAGTGGTAGCGTGAATGCAGTTAAATATTATTTAGTTTCCCTGTCTTCGATGATGGCTAGGCTGATAGAAAGTAATCCGCGTGTCGCTAACAGGGCATTTACGTTCAATACGGCTTGTTTCATGGTGATAGATTCAAAGTTGAATGATCATAATGCTGTTGAAGTAGCGGGTGAACTCATTGAGTTTTATATGCAGTTGTCGACAGAAATTAAACGGCCAAAACTTATGCACAATACCGTGAACAATGTAATTAGCTACATTGACGAAAGGGTAGAGACGTTGCTCACCGTGGAGGATATTGCGAAGAATTTCAACGTTAGCGCCAGTCATCTATCGCGTATATTCCGGGGGAATACAGGATCCACGCTTGTCGAATATATTAATATTCGTAAAGTGGAAGAATCCCAATATTATCTCCGTTTTTCAGATAAGAAAATTGCTGATATCTCAAATCAATTCTTTTTTTGCAATCAAAGCTATTTTACACGTATATTCAAGAAATATACCGGACAAACACCAAGGGAATTTCGTCGTAGTTCAGCAGGCGATTTCCCTCAGTTCACAATTTCGGAAGAAAAAAACAATCTATCGACGGTCAATCATTGAAATAAGGTAGCTAACTAGGGTATACTTTGCAGTAGTTTGAATTAGTGAAGGTGAGCTCAGATGAAAAAGAAAATTGGGTTAGTAACAATGTTGATGATGACTGCTGTTTTCCTAAGTGGTTGTGCCGGTGTTGAGAACAAAGAAGGTACGTTTTACGATATTTTTGTTAAGCCAATGGATTGGTTATTAGAATTTTTTAGCAATCAGTTCAATGGTAGCTATGGTCTTGCGATTATACTGATTACAGTATTGATACGGCTAGTTCTTATGCCACTTATGCTGAAAAACTATAAATCGCAGCAAAATATGAAGGTTAAAATGGACGCACTTCGTCCAGAAATGGAAGATATTCAAAAGCGCATTAAAGAAGCGAAAGAAAAAGATGACAAAGAAGGGCAAGCGAAGCTTCAGCAGGAGATGATGGGGCTCTATTCGAAACATGGAGTCAATCCATTAAACATGGGCTGTTTGCCATTAATCATCCAGATGCCAATCATCATGGGCCTCTATTTTGCTATTCTTTATTCACCAGATGTAAAATCGCATCAATTCCTATGGTTCAATCTTGGAGAGCCGGATATGATTATGATGGTGTTAGCGGGTGCCGTTTACTTTGTCCAAGCACGTGTTTCACTTTGGACAATGCCTGAACAGCAACAGAAGCAGATGAAAATGTTCATCTATATGTCTCCAATTATGATTATGTTCATATCTTTCAAAGCGATGTCGGCTTTACCCTTGTACTGGGCGGTTGGAGGAATTCTTTTAATCTTCCAAACGTATTTAGGACGTAAGTTTTACTACAAGGAAGTCCAACCAGTAGTCAAAGAAGAAGTGGTAGAAGAAGCTGTTGAATCAACAGAAGAAGTCGATGAACCTGTAAAACTAGAGAAAAAGAACAAAGGTAATAAGTAAGATAGGCTGGAGAGCAATCTCCGGTCTTTTTTTATTATCCTTTAAAATGGATTGAAGACACTGGAGGGAAGCTCTTGTTAGGAGAACAGTTGTATAACCGGATAAGGAAATCACGAAATACATTTTTGATATTCGCCACTATGATCATCCTTTTCTATTCTGGAATATCATTTACGTTTGTAATTCCAGGACTGAAAGGGTTTAATTTGTTCTCTGTGGTTTTGACATTATTAATGTATTTCATTGCGGTAAATATATTTGTAGGCTTATTTAAAGATAGAATATGGTTTATTTTTATGATCTGTTTAATTTTAACTAGCCTAGGAATGGGTTGGCGTTTGTGGCTTGAATGGGGAGAATATAGTTTAGTTGAACATACGAGTCTGGCGGTTTATATCGGTTATCCAAGTGTTAGTGCTATCATTATTACAATATTTTATATCATCGGCAATTCTATATTTGGAAAGAATGTCAACTTTTCATTAAAATAATAGAGTGTTTTAATTAAGTGAAAACTTATTATTGTGCCTAAAAATGGTGAAATATAGAACGGCAGTAGGCGATGGTGAAATTGTGATTTTTGAATCCTCTTGGATTTTAAATCGTATTAACTTGATTCAGCAGAAGTCATCCACTTCTATAAGTTGGCAGGATGAATGCCAGAAATGCATTTGAATCAGAGGGAGTTCAACAAACTCCCTGCTGATTCAAGTTAAGCCTCCGGTGGATGTCAGGGATTTTGAAGGGAGTTAATTGAGCAAGCTCAATTCAAAATTCCAACGCAATTACGCCGAGGCGCAATTGATTTACTAAGGAGGTTATGTAATGCATAAACGTAAGAACAAAACACTTATTGTTTTTTTGATTTTAATTATGTCGATATCAGGATTTATACTTTCTGGTTGCTCCCAAGACGAAACAAGGGACCCAAATAAGGTAGTCATTCAAAAGGTACTAGAGCTCCAATTTACGGGACCCGATAAGGAGTTTATGGACTTGTTGTGGAATCCTAAATACAAGATTGTTGAAAATGGGGCAGAAAGAAATTCAGAATTAGATAAGTATATAGAAGAGGTTTATGGAGAATATTTCACAGAGAGCCAACTAGATTTCTTCATGCGGGCATTCGGTACTACTTATCAAAGCTTCGCTGATTTTTCTGGATATACGTTACATTTTAAAGAAGCCTTGATTGAGCAGAATGAGCAACACTCAAATCGGTATACTTTCATAGCGAAGGTAGGGTATCAGAAAGATGGGGATGAAGAAAAAATAGTGGATGTAGAAGGTTTAGTCCTTTTTTCTACAAAAGAAGAAGGGAAAATTGGGAAGTTCCAATATGGAAATGACAACGGATTCTCAGATATATTGAGACAATGAGCAATTGAACAATGACTTTGTTAGTCAATCCGGCGCGTTTGTGGAAAATCATCAGCACTGCGGGAGAGAGGTGAGAGAGACAATGCAAGTGAAATGGATATTTGGTATTGGAATTGCAGTGGCATCTGTTGCGGCACTCTATTTTATCATTCAACTTAACTTTGGTTATGCTATATTGGCGATGGTTGCTCTTTTTTCAATAACGAATGGAGCAAGAGCGAAATCTTTTAAAGCGCAAGGGTTGGAACGAGAGTCGAAGTGGATGCGGTGGTTGTCACTTTTTTTTGCTTTAGCATTTATCGTACTGTTCATTTTTACTGTGATGGGTTAAAAAAAGACATGCAACGGGAACTGAAATTCCTGCTGTACGTCTTTTTTATTGTGTTAATTTAATAAGCGTATTTTTTTCGGGTCATGAAGACAATGATAATGGCTGGGACTGAGCAAACAATCATGCCAAGGAACGCCAGCCTTGGAGAGATATCATATAAGTAACCACCAGGGAATGTAAGAATAGCGGTACTCAGACTCATCGCAAATGCAGCATACATGCCTTGTGCAGCCGCAATTTGATGGTTTGGCAGTTTTTCTGAAATGAATTTAATAAATGCGAAATGGGCCACGCCGAAAGATGCTGCGTGTAAAAGTTGACTCCCGATGAAAACAGATGTGAGCGGGAATAAGGAAATGGCGAGCCATCTGACTGTAGAGCCAATTCCGGCAATTAGGAACATCGTAGAAACGCGCATATTGGCGAGCCATTTGTCAGCTTGTGTGAAAAACAAAATTTCAAATAGCACCGCAACATTCAAAATGACACCTATGTAAAATCCGTTTACGCCAAGATCATCTAGAAAGATGAAGCCAAAGTTATAATAGGAGGCGTGTGCACCTTGTAATAAAATGACGAGAAGTAAAACGACAGCGAAACCTTTTGATGTAAAGAGAGCCTTGATATCGATGGAGCGATCTTTTTTGTCCGTTTTCACTGGGTTTACTTGCAAAGCTGCTGGTGCGGGACGCATAAAGAACAGTGTGGCAGCAGCCAATCCAGCAATCATCATGTATAGAATGGCCTGCTCAGACCAAATAGCCGTAGCAGCCCCTATGAGTAGCAAGGCAATGGTATAGGCGAAAGAGCCGAATGATCGGCTTTTACCATAATGGATTCGATCTGTTTTTATTAGTATGGAAGCACCGCTTTCCACCGCAGGTAAAATCATTGGATAGATGGCGCTGAAGAGCATTGTAATGATTAGCAAAACACTGAAGGATGAATTCGGTAAGTAAAGAAGTGCTAAAATAAGCGCTACAAAGGACAGCCATCTTATCGTTCGGATGAGTGATATTCTTTGTGTCATGTATGGGAAAATAAGAAAAGTAGACAGTGCACGTGCAATCATACCTGCCCCCATGATTACACTTGCCGAAGTGACAGATAATCCTTTTTCAATGGTTAACCAACCGGTCCAATAGGGAAGGAACACACCCCATGTAAAGAAAAAAGCGAGAAAGCTTATTGATAGCCATCGTTGGTTATTCATCTTTCTACCCACCTCCTTTAAATTTGCTGAATGAAGTTAAATGATAGCACACGCAGACTTGAAAGAGAAATGATGGTAGACTATATATACATAGTGAGAAGGAAGGCATTACGATGAAAAAGAAAACGAAATATAATTATCAAAAGAAGAAAAAAGGGCAAAGTAAGGCTCTGACAATTACGCTACTCATTTCAGCTATTATCATGACGGGACTCGTCGCTTGGCTCGGCATGAATGACTGGAGTGTGGAAAAGAGCGTGAGGGAGTTTCAAAAAGCTTTTGGGCTGACAATTATTGTAGAAGAAAATCCTGAACCCGAAAAAGAAGAACCGGATTTGGTTGAGCCACCTGAAGTTGTAACTGACGAGGAGGAGCCTGAGGAGCCGGTAAAGGAACCTGAAGAAACTACTGAGAAGGCACCTAATACGATTATAGAGCAGAGTCCAACTATCGATAACGGCGGCTATATTGAAGGACAAAAACTACCTGCGGAGCCGACATATGTAAAAGGAGTTTTGGTTGCTAATAAGAAGCACCCTCTACCTTCAACATTTGCACCTGGTGAAGACAAGACGGCGCGTGCGGCGTTTAATCAGATGGCGGCAGAAGCTACACTGTCCGGCTTTAAACTTACAGCTTTTAGCACATATCGAGAATTCGACTATCAGACGACACTTTACGAACGATATGTCGCACGTGACGGTAAAGAAGCAGCTGATACATATAGTGCCCGTCCAGGCTATTCCGAACACCAAACGGGACTGGCCTTTGATATTGGTGAAGTGAACTTTGAGAAGCATTGGGCTTCGTCATCCTTTGGGGAGACAGAAGCGGGCAAATGGGTAGCGGCAAATGCTCATCGCTTTGGCTTCATCTTGCGCTATCCAATGGGAAAAGAATCTGTGACAGGCTATATGCATGAATCATGGCATTTTCGTTTTGTCGGCATTGAAATAGCAACCGATATTTTTGAACGAAGTATTACATTGGAAGAATATCTTGGAATCTGATGACTCGCCGAAAAGGGGCGCCCTCATAACATGGGAGCGTCCCTTTTGTTCACTGCACTATTTCCGGAACTATTGCACGTTGTATGGGCTGTCTCTATTTACTTTTAGCAAAAAAGTGACACTTCCTAAAATAACAATGGAAAAGACCATGACGAAAGCTTCGGCCGCCAAAATTGCATCTTTGGCGGCTCTCTCCAGTTAAGAAACCTCTATTTCCTCGTCCCCAATAGCATTAACTCTTCGTGTATCTACGTTTTTGGAGAGCGCCGGATGAACGACCACCATACGATTATCGAAAAAAATGAATAGGGATGCGGCAAAGTCGCATCCCTATTCATAAATAGTACGGTTATCGTATAGAAGTCGGTTCAATCCTAAAGCGATCAAAAACGTTTATACACAGAGCACCTGTTGTTTAATTAAGTTATTTTTTGGCGTTTTTTGTTCATTATAAAATAGGTGATAATAAGCGGGAAATGGATTCCTTAATTTTAATCATGCGTGAACGTTGTAAATACGCTTCGTATGTCAATTCAGTTGAAAGTTGAATATCCTGCTCGAATAATTCAGCGAGCTCATGCGATTTTTCGCGATCATAGATGAAGGCATTTATTTCAAAATTTAGCTTGAAACTACGTACGTCAATATTAGCCGTACCAACAGTGGAAAGCTCATCATCGACGACGATTTGCTTCGTATGCAGGAAACCATTTTCGTAAATATACACTTTGGCGCCAGCCTTTAACAGCTTGCCGATATTTGAATAAGTAGCCCAATAAACGAACATATGATCAGGTTTATTCGGAATCATAATTCTTACATCAACGCCCGACAAACAAGCAATTCGCAATGCATCAAGGAAGCTAATATCTGGTATGAAATAAGGTGTTTGAATATAAATATACTTTTTTGCGATAAAAATCATCTTCAAATACCCATCTTTAATTTGTTCCCATTCCTCATCGGGGCCACTGGAAACAATTTGCATACCGACAGAACCTTTTCGGGGAATTGCAGGGAAATAACGTTCTGCATATTCAATATCATGCTTATCTGATGCTTGGTTCCAGTCTAAAATAAATCGCGTTTGAAGTGGATGTAATGCGCTTCCTTCAATACGAAGATGTGTATCACGCCAATAGCCAAATTTACTATTCAAGCCGAGGTATTCATCTCCGACATTGAAGCCGCCTACATAGCCGATTCGTCCGTCAATGACAACGATTTTTCGATGGTTCCGATAATTTAAACGTGGGTTAATAAGAGGTAGGGTAGCTGGGAAGAAGGCTTCAACCTCTCCACCGTGATCCGTCAATTCTCGCAAATGTCTTTTATGGAGTCCGCGAGATCCAATATCATCGAAGAGTACGCGCACTTTTACACCCTGCTTCGCCTTACGAACTAGCACATCTAATATTCTTTTCCCTAAGTGATCGAGGCGCAAAATATAATATTGAAAATGGATATGATCTTTGGCGTGCTCTAAATCATGGATGAGCGCCTCGAATTTTGCTTCCCCATCGTTGAAAACTTGAACGTCATTGTCTTGCGTTAAAACAGCATGATTGTTTCGCAGGTGAAGGTAAATCATATCTTGATAATGAGCTGTATCATCAAGCCTAAACTCAAGTGTATCCTCTTCAATCGCCTCAATTTGGTAATCAATCAATTTTTCGATACCGATTTTACTGCGACCTTCCCAACGGAAAAGATGCTTTTCACGTAATTGTCTACCCAGTAATAGGTAAATGAAGAAACCAAATATAGGGATGAAAAATAACACAAGGAGCCATGCCCATGTAGAGGTTGGGTCCCTTCGTTCCAAAAAAATAAGTGCAATTGCCAGAAATATATTCAAAATAAGAGTGGCTGTCACTGCCAGGCTGATTAATTGTGTCATAAGCGCCCTCCTTTGCAAATAGATGCTTATTTAATTAGTATAACGGATAACGAAGGTAAAAGAAGATAAAGAAACTAGAACAGCTAGTTATTATCTAAATCGTTTCTACTATCGTGTTAACCAAAGGCTAAATTTTTCTGCAATAGATTTGAATCACTATTGAATGATATGCATATTCTATGTCTATCACGACGATATTTAGAGAAAGGATGGTGTCTGGTAAAACATAATACCTACTTGACTGATTGGTATTGATGGTATAAAGTATGTTCTGTACTTATTAAAAAGGAGGAGGAACAGAATTTGGATACATTATTTCTTTTATTGAACATCGCAGGGCTACTGTTGCTCGTCGGTATATTATATGGAATGAACCGCAAAAAAGTTTCATTTTCAAAACGAGTTTTTACAGGACTTGGGCTTGGGATTGCATACGGACTTATTTTGCACTTTGCATACGGATCAGATTCCGCAATATTGAAAGAGTCTATGCCTTGGTTTAACTTAATCGGAGTCGGTTATGTTAAGTTGCTTCAAATGATTGTTATGCCACTCGTTTTCATTTCTATCCTGGCGGCATTTACAAAAATAACAATCGGCAAAAACTTTGGAAAAATGGCTGGTATGATTTTAGGTATGCTAGTTGGTACAACAGCAATTGCAGCCATCATCGGGATTTCGGCATCACTTCTATTTGGACTGGATGCTTCTGAAATTGTGCAAGGAGAAGCAGAAGCTGCGCGTGGAGCTTCGATGGAGGAACGTTCAGCGGGTATGTCTGGAAAGGCGTTACCTGATCAGTTAATCGACTTACTACCTGCCAATCCATTCTTAGATTTCACAGGAGCACGTCCAACATCAACAATTGGAGTCGTTATCTTTGCAGCATTCCTTGGTTTCGCATACTTAGCGATTACAAGAAGGGATGAAGAAAATGCAGCAACTGTGAAAAAGGGAATTGACGCGATTTATGCTTTGATTATGGGTATCGTAAGAATCGTCCTTCGTTTGACACCATACGGAATTCTAGCGATTATCGCACGTACTGTCGCAACATCAGACTTTGCAGCCATCTACAGTTTAGGGAAGTTTGTACTTGCCTCTTATGCAGCACTATTGGTGATGTTCGGTATTCACTTGATCATTATTGCATTATCGGGATTGAACCCAATCACGTACGTGAAAAAAGCGGGAGAAGCTTTGATATTTGCCTTCACATCACGTTCAAGTGCAGGAACATTGCCGTTAACGATTGATGCACAGACAAAGCGTATGGGTGTGCCTGATGGGATTGCCAATTTTGCAGGATCATTCGGGTTATCGATTGGGCAAAACGGTTGTGCGGGAATTTACCCAGCAATGCTTGCGGTCATGATCGCACCATCTGTTGGACAAAATCCGTTAGAACCAACTTTCCTACTGACATTGGTAGCCATTGTAGCGATTAGCTCATTTGGTGTAGCGGGTGTTGGCGGAGGAGCAACATTTGCTGCAATCCTCGTTTTATCTGCCATGAATCTTCCTATTGTGTTAGCAGGTCTATTGATTTCTGTAGAACCATTGATTGACATGGGACGTACAGCAGTAAACGTTAGTGGCTCGATGACAGCAGGAGTTACAACAGCTCGTGTGACAGGGGAACTTGATACAGAAATTTACAATGAACCACTTGCAAAACAAACGGCTGAAGCATAAAATTTTAAAAATTCCGCGGGAGACAGCATTGTCTTCCGCGGGATTTTTTAGGTTGTGATCAAATCGTATGTCTCCATGATGAAGTCCTTGTAAGGGGTGTGTGGCATAACTGAAATATTTTTTATCGCAATGTCAATGAGACGTAACGCTTCAACTGGGTTACCGAGTTCCTTGTGGCAAAGTGCTCGGTACGCATCCTTTTGATAAAGTGAGGATAGGTCGAACGGGTGATGGATATAATCCGCGATTGTAACTTTTTCGAGGGATACGAGTGCATGTTCAAAGTCTTGAAGTCCGAAGAGAGAGATCCCTTTTTCTAGATTGAGAAATGAATCAAACTCCTTAGGATAATCACCTTTTTCTAAGAGTGAATTTAATAGCAGATGGGCTTCTTTAAATGATTTTTTAAATGAATTTAAATAATGTGCCTTCGAAAATTTGACGAAAAAGAGTGCGTCTCTATCATCTGTAAAGTCGCCGTATTGGGTTAGTTTCTTAATGTAATAGGCATAGTCGCTATCATTCTGCTTCATCATTGCATGCGCAGCTGCGAGTCTGTACAAGTGGTCAATACGATAAAATACCTGTTCCTCTTTAGAGAACACAATGGCATTTTCCATGACCTGGATTGCAGATTCAGAATCACCTACGGCAAAGTGGAGAATTGCTTCAGTATAGTCCAAATCAAGTCGTGTCATCGGATCGATGAATGCGTTGTTCGCTTCGATTTCAGAACGTTCTTGGAGAAGAATAGCTAGTGCCTCGTCATAGTGATGCTCTGTAAATTTGACCATAGCTCGGAATATGCCGATACTGGCGCTTCTTGGAGTAATTTTCATCTGCTCATAGATTTGTGCAGCCCTGTTAGAAGGCTCTCGCCAAGCCTCTTTTTTTTCATGGTAAAGGCAGCGGCTATACATTTCCAATAAACGTGCGGCTTCATACCCTTGCACCAACTTTTCTGTATATGGTTCAACTAACGTAATGAGTTGGCTATATTCATCTGTTAATACATCAAACTCGGTATTATACAGTTTCTCCGCCTCCTCCAACAAGTCCCTTAATTCCTGCATACTCACTTCTTCTAGTAGCTCTGAAACTTCAACGCCGAGTCTTTCTGCTATATAAGTCAGGCTTTCCATCGAAGGATTAGCCTTGTTGTTTTCAATTAGACTTAGCATCCCTTTTGTCAGCTGTTTCCCTGCTAACGCTTCGAGTGTTAGTTGCTGCTGTTTTCTCAATTTCCGTATACGCTCACCTAACGTTTCGATGTGGCACACCTCCGTAATTATCAATTACGCCTCGGCGTAATTGCGTCCAGATTTTGAATTGAGCTTATCTAAGTGCCTTAATTTCTGCAAAAACCGCAGAAGTACGGCAAATCGAACCCTTTGCTGTTCGATTCTCAATTAACTCATTTCAAAATCTGTGACATCCGCCGGAGGCTTCAATTTAATTCAGCTAAGGCTTGAACTCTCACTGAATTAAATTGAATGTAGTTTAATTATATTAAACTTTCGCTTGTAATGGAAGTGTTAGCGTGTTATTATTTGTTTAATCTAATTAAACATCATGGGATGGAGTGTTTTTATGGAAGAAGTTTTGAAGCTTAAAAAGGCGACGTATCATTTATGGACATTCACGAGTAGCAAGCTTATTTCATCGTTCGGCGCGCAGGTGTATGCCTTTGCCGTTAGTTTTTATATTTTACAATTGACGGGATCTGCCACGAGTTTTGCGGTGAATCTAATTTGTAACTTATTGCCGAGGACGCTCGTTGCTCCATTTGCTGGTTATGTCGCAGATAATTATTCGAGAAAGGCAATTGTCATTATGGCACAAATTGCCTCGACGTTAGCCATAGGAGGACTATTGGCAGTGAGTTTGATTTCCGGCTTGTCACTGGTAGCAATTTATACGACAACCGTTGTGTTAGCGATTGCCTCATCTTTTTCAGGTATAGCATTTAGTTCTTCGATTACGGGGTTGGTCGATGAAAAACGCATTCAAAAAGCGATGTCATTAAATCAGATGTCTATTTCATTCGCGGCAATTGGCAGCCCGGCGTTAGGTGGGCTACTATACGGAACGGTTTCAATGCCGGTTTTTCTGGTGATGTATATGGCAGCTTCAATCATCGGGGTCATTCTGGAATCGACTATGAATTTTAAGTTGTTCGCAAAGCGTAAAGAAGTAGTGGATGGGGAAGCGAAGGAGTCGGTCATCCAAAGTATGAAAGCGGGATTGTCTTACCTTAAGTTACAACCAGTTCTCATGACAATCATTTGGATTTCGTTGTTCATTAACTTCTTGTTTGGTTCGTTCCAAGTCGGTTATTCCTTTATCCTTATTGAAAAATTGAAAATAGAACCACAGCATTTTGGATTAACAGAAGGGGCATTTGCGGTAGGAATGTTGTTGTTGTCCATCTATTTATCAATGCGAAAAGAAGTGAAGTATCCATTGCTCGTTTCGAAACGCGGTATTCTCATATTTGGTATTTTGATAGCTAGTATTGGCTTGCCACTCATACTACCGATGCAGTATGGCGTCATGTTTGCTTACTATGCTATCGTTATGTTTGGTTTTGGAACAACGTTAATAATAGTCAATACCCCGATGCAAGTCATGATGCAAAAAATGATTGACGATGATTACAAAGGACGTGTGTTTTCAATCATCGAAACGATGGCGATGGCATTGATGCCTTTAGGTGTTGTCATCTTTGGATTCTTGTATGATATTTTCCCAGCCCAATGGATTCTTATCATTTCTAGTCTGTTACTAATTGGGGTTGTTCTTGTACTGGCAAGGCCATCTGTTGTGCGCAAAGCGCACCCAGAACTTGGTGGGGCGGAAGAATTGAAGGCGAAAGCGATATAGAAAATCATCCGATTCTCCTTTAAGGGAGTCGGATGATTTTTTATGTTATAGTATAAATCTAATGAGAGGGTAATGAATGTTCAGTTAATATGTAGTAGAATATAAGTACTATAATTGAAAATGAGAAGGAGGTAGGAAGGTGCGACCGACTTGGCTTAAGGCGAAGACTATTATACCGATTGCTACTGGGGGAGTGGTAGAAAGAGGCAGGTTAAATGAACTTCTAGGGCGAAGGGAATCGGCAAGAATTACAATCGTTCGTGCACCGGCAGGTTACGGAAAAACGACGATGCTGAGCCATTGGTCACATAGATTCGACGAGCCGGTCGCATGGCTGTCAATAGATGCAGTAGATAATGATCCAATGCGGTTTTGGGAATATTTGATTCGAACTGTCTCCAGCGCGCATTCTAGTGGAATCGACTTCCGTTTGCTACCTCTATTTAATTCTCAGCCCCAACCTCCAATGGAACTATTAGTAGACAACTTTTTAAATGAATTAAGCTCGATGAAAGACGACGTAACGATTGTTATTGACGACTATCATTTAATAGAAAATAGTACTATACATGATATGATGACAAGGTTTATTGATTATTTACCAGCTAATTGTAAAGTGTATATTTCAAGTCGAACAAAATTGCCCCTCCCCCTTGCAAAGTGGCGTGTAAAGTCATGGCTCACGGAAATCGGAATGAAACAGCTATGTTTCACATATGAGGAAGCGAAAGAGTTTTACGGGCAACAAAATCTTTCCCATGTTGAATACGATTCGCTTCAACATGTTTTGGATGTTACCGAAGGGTGGGCAGCTGGAATTCAATTGGCGGTTTTATCGCTATCAACCTTTGGAAATAAGGGAAGTAGTTTAAAACAGTTCAGTGGTAACAATCCTTTTGTAGCGGAATTTCTTTTAAAAGAAATCCTTGCCATCCAGCCCTCGTCGATTCAGAACTTCTTGATAAGTACTGCAATTTTGGATCGGTTAGACCCGGTAATTTGTGATGCTTTAACAGACCGATTTGATAGTTTGGAAGTTTTGCTTGAACTTGAACAACTTGGCGTTTTTATCGTCCGTTTACATACGGAAGAACCTATTTTTCGCTACCATCCTTTGTTTGTTGAATCATTAAAACGAGAATTGAAAAATCGAAATACAAGTGATTTTGTTAGCTCGATGTATCGAAAAGCAGCTATTATTTACCATGAACAAGGGAATTTTGTTTCTGCAATTGAACTGGCGCTTGAGGGGCAGTTGTATGAATTCGCTGATAAGTGGATACAAACTATTACTACGGATCTATTTAAATCAGGACAGGTGATAACATTCAATCGCTGGGTAGAAACTATGCTCGAAAATAACTATCCCGTTCATTTAAGTACGATGGTTATGTATGCTTTTTCATTAGCGATGAGCCACAGGTTATTAGAATCAAATCAGATTATTTTGAACTTGGAAGAGTTGCAAGTAGTCAATCAATGGATGGAAAAAGCTGAATATACAGGTGTTGCGGGCGATTTTTTTGGAGTTAAAGCGTATGTCCTAATTGTGGGGGAAGGTGACATCGAGCAGGCAACGGAGTTATTCCAAAAAAGATTGGAAAATAGACCTGAGGAAACAAAATGGGATGCAATTTCTATTCTGCATAATCGTGTTGAACCCTCACTTCTCCGTACGATTATTGGAGCAAGGGGGAAGCTATGGTCCGATGAAAAAATGATGGCTTTTTACGATTTGTTTCGGCACACGACATTTAAAGAATTGAATATAACCGGATACAGTTTCGGTATTCGAGCGGAGGCGTTATACGAAAGGAATCGAATCGAGGAGGCGTTACCAGAACTGGAGGAAGCAATTCGCTTTGGGCATCTTTTTCAGGATCCAGGGTTATTTGTTCCAATGTATTTATTAAAAAGCCGTATATACGTAGCGAACGAGAGATTTATAGCTGCGCATGCCTTATTGGACTACGCAATGGAAAAGGTGAAGGAGCATCACTGGTTAAATGTACTACATGCAGAGAAAATCCGATTTTATTTGCAGGAAGATAGTGTAGCTCAGGCGGAAAATGAGTATAGTAAAATAGCTTTGACTAATGGCCAAAAGAGGGAGTCGAGTCAGCCATTTTACACTTTGACGCATGTGCGTTTATTGCTTGCCCAAAAGCAAGCCGAAGAGGCCTTGAAATTAATTGTTCAAGTAAGAGTAAGGGCGATACAGGAGGAACAAATTTCGACAATTGTGGAAACGACTGTCCTAGAGGCAATTTGTCAATCTGTTTTATTGAATGAAGATGCAGCATTGGCAGCGTTACATGAGGCTATGGTACAAGGCGAGCGATATGGCTATATAAGAACTTTTATTGATGAAGAGGAAGTAATGCCGTTACTGAGAAAATATTTGAAAAGACGACAAAGTGGTATAAGCACTCCTTGGGATTCCGTACCTTTATCTTTCGTGAAACAATTACTGCAAGGTGATAAAAATAATCCGAAGAAGGGTGGGGCAATGGATGCACTTACACCGCGCGAAAAAGAAGTACTTCAACTGCTTGCCAGTGGGGCTTCAAATCGTGATATCGCGAGTAAACTATTTCTTACAGAGGGAACGGTACGCGTCTACTTATCCAATATTTATGGGAAGTTAGGTGTGAAATCTCGAACCCAAGCTCTTTTGTTAACAAAAGAATGAGTGACTTTACGTTTAGCCTGCTTATAATTAGACGCTGACCATAAATGAGTCGTTTTAAGGATAAATAGCACTCTTTATTGACAATAATCGCACTTTTTCGACAAACCATTAACATTTGTCAATAGTAGTTTAGACCGCGTGCCTGTATGCTAAAGGTACTAGCGGTTTTTTTGTCGTGCTCATATATAGAGAATTAGATATAAATATGGAAAGGAGTAGTTAATATGAAGGGGAACAAAGTTAAGAAACATATTAATGAAGTAATGGTGAACGAAATTTTGGCATCGGATATTATTATAAATGGCCGCTTAGTTGTAGCTAAAAATACAATTTTAACAGAAGGGATGCTAGTAAAGTTAAAGAAATGGGAAATTAGAGAATTAGCAATAATAGATTCATTGGATGAGCAAGAATATAAAAAAGAGGAAGAGGAGCAAATAGTGGCTCGTTCGTTGGAGGATATGAGTCAACATATCGATGAACGCTATCGAACGGTGTTTCGCGATACATTTGAGCTAATTTTTAGTGAGCAGAGATACGGTAAAAAAATTGACAATATTGATGATCTTGACTTTATTATAGACTTATTTATAAAGGTTCATAATGAAAATCATTTTATCGATAAGCTGTATCAATTGAAAGAAATAGATCAGTACTCATTTACCCACTCCTTTGATGTCTTTGTATTGGGAACACTTTTCGCGAAGGCAAAAGGGATTTCCGATTTAGAGTCGGCTGCTTTAGGCTATTTATTTCATGATATTGGCAAGCTCTATATTCCGATTAAGTTATTAAAAAGTAAAAGGAAGCTAAGTTATGATGAATTCAAGACGATGCAAAACCATACTGTTGCAGGTTATGAACTTTTGAATTCATTGGGGCAGCATCATATTGCGCATTATGCTAAATCGCATCACGAACGAATGGACGGTTCGGGCTATCCTGAAAGATCGACTCAAGAAAACATGACAGAAGCGCTCAAAATCCTTCATCTTGTAGATGTCTACTCTGCCTTAACGTTAAAACGTCCCTATAAAGAGGCTTTACACGCATCGGAAGCATTAGAAATTTTATTGCGTGAGAGCTCCAAATTTGATTCAGAACTATTAAGTGAGTTTATAGAGTTCATTAACATTTATCCTCTTAATTCAACAGTTCTTTTATCGGATAATTCGCTTGCGATTATTGAGCAGGTAAATGAAGCTGTGCCTATGCTTCCTAAAGTGAAACGTATTAATAGTGCGAGAGGATTTGACCTACCGTATGATTTTAAGCTAACTATTTCAAAAATGCTTCATTATCAAACGACTACGTTTCGGGAGATTTTTAAAGGGTTTATGAATAAGCTATTAGTTGGTGAAGAACGACAAGTAATGGATGATTATATAAAATTGATTGATGGTCTGCGGCTAGAGGAAATCTACATTCAAGTAATCATGCCAACTTATCGAATATTAGATATTTTACAGAAGGGCAAAAAGATCAATTATGCACTGTTCCGTAAACGGGTTGCGCTATTAATAAAATTGTTACAAGATATTGAAGACAATTTTATAAAAGAAAATCATTATCATGCGACCACATTGTTTATCCTGAAAGGGATGCCTGAACAATCTGTTTACTTGAAAGTGATTATTGGTTTGCTACACATTGAACGAGTATTACCGATTGTAGTGAAACAGCAAATGACCTATGAGAGTATTCAGGAGCTAGTGCGAAGTTGTAAAGTTGAAAAGGTTTGCTTTATCCGAGCTGAGACTCCCCAGTCGTTAAACATTATAGATTTTTTACCGGAAACGGAAAGTATACACTTAACTGAGGAAGATCTTGTGAATATAGTGGAATCTATTTCAAATGGATCAAAAAGCTCTGTTAACATTTATGGGCAACTTTATAGTCAGAATACAGTAAATGACGTTGTGCAAAAAGTGTGAGAAAAAGGAACTATCCTGAAAAGTCATATTTCATGACCTTTTGGGATAGTTCCTTCACTTTTTAGGAGGTAACGTTCGAATTTCGCAATGTTTTAGTCGAATTCTTAAATAGCATAATCAAACCTATAGATAGGATGGCAAGCACGGCTGAAATAAAATACATATTGCCGGCTTGTTGTGTGAAAATCCACATGAATAGCACTGGCCCGATAATTCGCCCCATATTATCCATAGAATATGCCATTCCGGCCGCCGTTCCATACTTTCCGCCCGATTCTTTTGTTGTCAATGATACCAAAACGGTCCGGGCAAGTGCATTCCCGCCAGTGAAAACGCTCAACGCGAAACCTGCCCAAATAAGACTAGACGTGAATGGAATGAGTATAAGTCCTAGCGCGGCTATGAGTTGTGCACAGATAATCCATTTTGTTTCGGTCCCATTTTTCACCCGACGAACGACCCCACCTTGAATGGCTGCATCAACAAAACCGCTAGCCATGAACAAGTAGCCGAGTTGAAGTGGAGTAATGTCAATTTTGGACATTTGGAACAGCTGGAACGTCGCTTCAAGTCCAGCAAGTAAAAACGTTACCGTGAAGGAGAACAAGAATAGAAAACGAATACGATATTGCCACAGCATAACCCCGCCTTTAGGGAGCAGAGCTCGTTTATTCGCTTGTCCACGTCGTTCTGGTTCTTTCAAAATGATTCCTGCGTAGATCATTAATAGTAAAGTCAATACGCCGGATGCGATGAACGGAAGTTGTAGACTTGAATGACCAAGTACGCCCCCAATCGCAGGCCCAAAAATAAAGCCAAGTCCAATTGACATACCGAGCAACCCCATATATTTATTGCGATTTTCCTCATCGGTCATATCTGCAACGAATCCAGTCACGGCCGTGTAGAGAGCGCCAGAGAACACGCCGCCAACTACGCGTGACACATATAGAAGAGGTAAATTTTCGATGAATAACGCAAACAGTAAAAAGCTCATACTGAAGCCGAGTAGCCCTATCATGATTAACTTTTTTCTGCCTGTTCGATCTGACAATGAGCCCCAAAGTGGTGCGGTAAAGAAGGAAGCGAGTGCGTAGACGGTTAAAAGTCCCCCGACGTGGATCTCAGAAAAACCTTGCTGCACAACAACCTCGGGAAGAATCGGAATAATAATACCAAATCCGAGATAAACAAAAAATTGTATGGACATAAGTAGAAGAATTGCTTTTTTCATCATAACCCCACTTTCTTTCAAATCGCTACTCTCATTTTAACCGTCAAAGCTTAAAGGCACAAAGGATATGTATAATTTGCTAATTATATGAAGTATCCAACCAAATGATTGATGTGAACAAAATTTCAATGTATGAACTATTTACAAATGGGCATAATTTGTAACATAATTGAAAGATTTAAAAGTGGATAGGAGTGGTATGATTGTAGTAGGAATTGTATGGAATAAATTCCATGAAAATAAGAAACTTTATCTGTATATAAACGTCTTGAACTAATAGAAAGGTCGAGGTGGAAAAGATGGCTAAAGAAGTTGATTTGAAAACGATCATCTCCAACTTGGCGAAGTTGGGTGTTTCGGCAACATTGACGAAATCCCGTCTGGAAATGCTGAAAGCCCTAGCGCCACCTGCGCAAGACCCACAAATTCAGTCGCAATAAAGAAAAACTCCGACAAAATTATGTCGGAGTTTTTCTTATTCATCGTCCTCATCTGAACTAAACATATACGTTCGATGATGAAACTTCATACTAAATACTAGCCCAATTGCCAGCATATTTCCCATCAGAGAGCTTCCCCCATAACTGATGAACGGCAGTGGAATTCCTGTAATCGGCAATAATTGAATGGTCATGCCGATATTTTCAAAAACGTGAAACGTAATCATGGCAATAATCCCAGCACAAATATATGTGCTAAATGAATCTTTCAATTCAAGTGTAATTTTTGTTAAATGATAAATGAGAAAGAAATACATACAAATAACAAGGCTGGCACCGATGAATCCCCAATCTTCCCCAATGGATGTGAAAATGAAGTCAGTATGACTCTCGGCAACATACACCTCTCGACCTTTATAGCCTTTACCTAAAATTTCACCAGATCCAATGGCATTCAACGATGTAATGAGATGCATCCCTTCATCAGACGCATAGCTATAAGGGTCGATCCATGAGTAGATCCTTGCGGCTTGATAAGACTTAAAGCCGAACGTATCTTCAAGAAACTTCTGCGCGTACAGTGCCAACAACAGTAATGTAACGCCGAGTGTGGCAGTTCCAGCAAAGATAGGTACGATGATGCGCCATGTAATCCCAGAAACAATGATCAAGGCAGCCGTAATCGCGATGAATACGAGCGCTGTGCCAAGATCGGGCTGTTTCATGACGAAAAATAAAGGAATGAACAAAATGGCTATAATCTTTCCAAGCAGGTAGAAATCTGTCTTTAACGTTTTTTTGATGAACTTTTCATGATGGGTAGTAATCATTCGTGCCATGCCAATAATGAAAAAGGTCTTCATAAACTCGGCGGGTTGAATACTCCCGACTCCAGGAATGTGGAACCAGCTTTTTGCCCCGTTTCTTTCCGCTACAAGTGATAAGCCATCGGGAAGAAACTCCAAAGTAGCTAGTAAAAAAATACCACCGCCGTAAATAATCCAAGCTGCCTTTTTATATTGTTCAGGCTCCAAGTACATCGTAATGGCAATAATAATCGTCCCAATGATATACCACTGAATTTGCGATGGAACGAAGTTAATGGGTTCGCCTTCGTATTTGTATTGCCCTGTTGTTTGTGCAGAGGCAATTGCAAATACACTTATCAAGAAAAATATCAATAAGATAAATGCGAGTGTCCAGTCAAAACGTTCTTTTTGTCTATTAGGTAATTTCATTTTTTAAGTCACCTTTAATGTAATATATGAACATCTCTTAGTATAGCGCATCCGGCGTGTAGATGCATATCCTCATATTGGACGCTTAAGGAATTACAAAGTTGCCCGGCACAACCTTGCGTGCTAAGCTTGTGGAAAAATTGACTCGTTGAGAAAGGAATCATGATAATGGCGTGGGTTTATTTATTGATCGCGGGTGTCACTGAAATTATTTGGGCAATTGGATTGAAGGAAGCGCACGGCTTTACCGTTTTGCTACCCTCTATTGTGACCATTATCTTTATTGTTGTTAGTTTCTTTTTATTTGCCAAAGCGTTGGAAGCCATTCCGATTGGCACGGCATATGCTATTTTTACGGGAATTGGAGCAGCGGGGACAGCTGTTGTTGGTATTGTTTTCTTTGCGGAAGGTGCAGGGGTAGGAAAACTATTTTTCCTAGTGCTTTTACTAGTTGGAATTGTCGGCTTAAAACTTGCTGATGGAAAGGGGGAAACTGACTAATGTCTTGGTTCATCCTCATCGTTGCAGGTCTATTTGAGGTGGCGTTTGTCGTCACGATGAAATTATCCGAAGGCTTTCGCAATAAAAAATATACGGCACTCACTGTTTTATCAGGTGCACTTAGCTTCTTTTTATTGTCATTTGCGATGAAAGAATTGCCCGTTGGCACGGGGTATGCGGTTTGGACAGGAATCGGAGCGGCGGGTAGTGTGCTGATTGGTATGTTTTTCTTCCAAGAAAAGCGCAATGCATTGAAGTTTTTGTTTTTGTCCTTTATCATCGCAGGAGTTGTGGGGCTTAAGGTATTTGGTTGATTAAACTTTTTCAAATGATTCATGAAAATGATTGGTTCATGGTAAACTATAGTATAGAAAATCAACGGACAGTGAGGGTTAACGATGAAAAAGAGATTGGGTATTGTTTATGGGGGAAAGTCGGCGGAGCATGAAGTGTCATTGTCGACAGCACGTGCAGTGACGCAGGCGGTGGATTTTAGCAAATATGAAGTGATTCCGGTTTATATTACTTATGACGGTGAATGGCGACGGGGCTCAGCACTTGAGGGGCCAGTAGCTACACTTGAGGAACTTCGACTTGTAGGAGAGGGAGATGACAAGCCGGATAGCATCCATAATTTTTTGAATGGTGAAGCATTGGATATCATTTTTCCGCTTCTTCACGGTACGAATGGGGAAGATGGTACGGTACAAGGTTTATTTGAAGTGATGAATATTCCGTATGTAGGAAATGGTGTGCTCGCATCATCTGCTGGTATGGATAAGGTCGTTATGAAGCAATTATTTGCACAGGTTGATTTGCAACAGGTTCCTTATGTTTTCTTCCTACGCAGTAGCTGGTCGCAGGATCGTCAACAATGGATAGATAAAATGGAAAGTGAACTCAGCTGGCCGATGTTTGTTAAACCGGCAAATCTCGGGTCGAGTGTTGGCATTAGTCAGGCAACGGATAGAGAAAGTCTGATTGCGGCAGTCGATATGGCGCTGAAGTTTGACCGACGCATCATTGTTGAGCAGGGTGTTGTCGCGCGTGAAATTGAAATGGGTGTCATGGGTAATGACGAGCCTTCCTGTTCAGTACCAGGGGAAATCAAACCAGTAACTGCATTTTATGATTACGAAGCAAAATATAAAGATGGTAATACAGAATTAGTTATTCCTGCACAAGTGTCAGCGGAAGTTGCGAAGACAATGGCAGACATGGCGCTACGTGCTTATAAAGTACTCGATTGTTCAGGCTTGGTACGTGCAGACTTCTTTGTAACAGTAGCGGATGAAGTGCTCATTAATGAAGTGAACACAATGCCAGGCTTTACGCCGACAAGTATGTTTCCGTTACTTTGGCAGCAGACGGGTGTGGCGTATCCTGAATTAATCGATAAACTGATTGAATTGGCAATACAACGCCATGCAGAAAAGCAGAACATACAATATATGATGGATTGAGTGTGGTGTAACATGAAACGGAATTTGACAGAACTGGCGGCGTGGCTGCAAGCGACCGGACAACATATGAATGGCGTGCTCGTAACAGGCGTGTCCATCGACTCGCGGACTGTGCAGGCGGGAGATTTGTTTATCCCTTTCCGTGGGGATCAGGTGAATGGACATCGCTATGTGCAACGGGCTATTGAACAAGGTGCCGTTGCCGCTTTATGGATGACAGATGAGCCAAATCCACCAGCGGATATAGGGTTAATTTTTGTGGATGATCCTGAGCTTGCATTACAGAAGCTAGCGCGTGCTTACCGCGATACCTTGTCATGTAAAGTCATTGGAATTACAGGGTCTAACGGTAAAACGTCCACGAAGGATCTTGTCGCAAGCGTGTTGTCTCCTTACTTTAAGGTGCAAAAAACAGAAGGGAACTTCAATAACGAACTCGGTTTACCATTGACTATTTTATCCTTAGATGAAGATACAGAAATTGCTGTTCTAGAAATGGGTATGAGTGGCTTCGGGGAAATTTCATTTTTATCGACGTTGGCACAGCCGCATTTCGCTATCATTACCAACATCGGGGAAGCGCATATGCAGGATCTAGGTTCGCGCGCAGGAATAGCTAAGGCGAAGTTTGAAATCATTGATGGACTGCAACAGGGTGGCAAACTGTTTTATGACGGTGACGAGCCGTTGTTGCAGGAGCTTGTTAAACAGCAATCTGCCGTTGAAGCCCTATCTTTTGGATATGATCAAAAAGCTGCATTAGCACTGGAGAATATTGAATCTAATGATGAAGGCAGTCATTTTACCGTGAAAGGGCTATTGAATGGGTCGTTTGCAATTCCTGTATACGGGGCTCATCAGGTGAAAAACGCGCTTGCCGCTATTCTATTCGCCAATGAACTAGCTGTTGGCGCCGATGCCATTCGAATGGCTCTACGCAATGCAACGTTAACAGATATGCGTATGCAGCCGGTTGTCATGACAAATGGCGCGTTAGTGATCAATGATGCCTATAACGCCGCTCCCACGTCAATGCGCGCTGCGCTTGCATTCATTCAAGAGACGAGTTTACGCAATGATAAGTGGGTTGTTCTGGCTGATATGCTTGAACTTGGTACGGAGGAGCAGGACTACCATGAACAACTAGCAGGAGAACTACTAACGATGGATCTAACAGGGATTTTATTGTTCGGGCCACGCATGAAATGGTTGCGGGATGCGTTACAACGACAGGGTGTCAAAGCACAGTTGTTATGGTCGAAAAAGGACTATGCCCCACTAGTCGATACGCTTCGTAACTTGACGGGAGCTGATTCGATAATTTTGTTGAAGGGCTCGCGGGGAATGGCACTTGAACATGTATTGGAAGGGTTGGGTGGCAAATGAAGACAGGTGTGTTATTCATCCACGGCTTCACCGGAGGTTCTTTTGAAGTCCGACCATTTGTGAACTACCTAAATAGCAAAACAGACTGGCAGATGTCTATCCCTATCCTTCCGGGGCATGACGTCACACTAGAGCTTGGCAAAGTATCCGCTGAATCTTGGTTGATGGAAGCTGAGTTAGCGCTAAAAAAATTACAAAAGGAAGTCGACCGTGTCATTGTGGTCGGCTTTTCTATGGGTGGACTCATTGCACTATATTTGGCATTGCGTTATAAAATCGACAAGCTAGTACTATTAAGTACGGCGGCAAAATATATAAGTCCCCGCAATTTGCTGGAAGATGTGGGTGTTATGCTCGCTGAATCGGTAACGAAAAGATATCCGCCGAATACATTTTATCACTTGTATGAATACAAATTTAGGCACACGCCGCTACGTGCAATTATTGAGTTTTTACGTATCGTAAAAACAGTTGAACCATATTATGGCCGAATTACAACGCCAGTTTGTATTGTTCAAGGAAAAAAAGATGGGATTGTTCCTTTGGCATCAGCCCAGTATTTAATTAAAAAATTGGGTTCCGAAAAAAAGGAATTCATAATATCGGACCTTGGGAAGCATCATATCTGTTACAGCGATGACTGTGATAATTGGTTTGGAGAAGTGTTGGCGTTCATGAGACAAGATGAGTAGTAATAAACTGATTATTACTACTTAAGCAGAATGATTGCAGGGGACGATTTTGCATGTTACACTGTGATGAACATTGGATACATTTACACGGGACTCTTCAATTGGTGAAGAGTACTTTTTTTTGAATAAAACGGTTTGCTCATCAAAAGCGGATAATTGTCCGTTGATCGAACCGCTCGGCAAAGACCGGGCTTTCCTTTTCAACCATAACCTCTACTATAGAGAATGCAAAATATCGGAAACGTTCCCTTTAATGGCTCGAATTTGCCGCGCCTTCATTTGCAAATGTAACCAATTGTCAAATGAGAAAACAAAGGAGATTGAGAAGTTTGACGAATTTTTCAGAATTAAACATCAGTGAATCAACACAACGTGCTCTAAGTAAAATGGGGTTCGAAGAAGCAACACCAATCCAAGAAGGCACTGTCCGTTTTGGTATGGAAGGTCTTGACGTTATTGGTCAAGCACAAACAGGTACGGGGAAAACAGCTGCATTCGGTATTCCAATCATTGAAAAAATCGACACAAGAAACCCAGCGGTACAAGCACTTGTTATCGCACCAACACGCGAGTTGGCTATTCAAGTTTCTGAAGAGATTTACAAAATTGGTGCTGACAAACGTGCACGCATCCTTTCTGTTTACGGTGGTCAAGAAATCGGGCGTCAAATCCGTGCGCTACGCAACAATCCACAAATCATCGTTGGAACGCCAGGGCGTATCCTCGACCATATTAAACGTAAAACGTTGAAATTGGATGGCGTACAAACGCTAGTACTTGACGAAGCGGATGAAATGTTGAACATGGGCTTCATCGAAGACATCAACACAATTCTTGCAAGTGTTCCGGCTGAACGCCAAACACTTCTATTCTCGGCTACAATGCCTGCACCAATCCGTAAAATTGCTGAAACGTTCATGAAAAACCCGGAAATGGTTAAAATCAAATCAAAAGAAATGACTGTTGAAAACATCGAGCAGTTCTTCGTGAAATCACAAGAACGCGAGAAGTTTGACATCCTTTCACGTCTATTGAATGTTCACCAACCGGAGCTTGCGATTGTTTTCGGTCGTACAAAGCGTCGTGTAGATGAACTATCGCATGCACTAAGCATCCGCGGTTACATCGCTGAAGGTATTCATGGTGACTTGACGCAAGCGAAACGTATGTCAGTTCTTCGCCAGTTTAAAGAAGGTAAAGTAGACATCCTTGTTGCGACTGACGTTGCGGCACGTGGACTTGATATTTCAGGTGTTACACATGTTTATAACTTCGATATTCCACAAGACCCTGAAAGCTATGTTCACCGTATCGGTCGTACTGGGCGCGCAGGGAAAAGCGGAGTGGCGATCACGTTTGTTACACCACGTGAAATGGGCTACCTACGTATCGTTGAAGAAACAACTAAAAAGCGTATGACTCCTTTAACGCCACCATCCTCTGACGAAGCACTTGTAGGTCAGCAACGTCTAGCGGTTGAGCAGTTAGCGGAAATCGTTGAGAAAAACGAGTTGAGTGATTATACGCATTTAGCAGCTGAATTACTTACTAAATTCGATGCGAATGACCTAGTTGCAGCAGCACTTCGTTCATTAACACGCGAGCCGAACGATACACCTGTATCGATTTCAGAAGAGCGTCCATTACCAGCACGTGGAGGTTCACGTAGCGGCGGCGGTGGTTATAAAGGTAACCGCAGCGGCGGTCGTTCATCAGGTAACGGCGGTGGTCGCGGTTATGGTGGCGGAGCATCTCGTCGTAGTAGCGGTGGCGGCGGAAGTCGTGACGGAGCAAGAAGAGATAGCGGTCGTTCACGTAGCACAAGAACAGAACGTTAATCATTACTTTATAAAGAAAATCGGGAAGCGTGAAGACGCTCCCGATTTTTTGTTTTGATGAAAATGAAACATTTACTCTAGCTAATCGTATAGAATGTATAGAAAGAGGTGTTCATATGAGGACGCAACCAAGTAATCGGATATCGGAAAAAGGATTAAGAGTGTGGAGATTATACGGTATTATGCAAACGGCACTGCTATTGCTATTTGCGATAGGTGCTGGAGTTTTAACTTATCTATTTGAAGGACCGTGGTGGATTTACACAATTGCGATAGTCGTCGTTATATTATTTTCTTATTTATTCATTTATCTGTTCCCAAAAGTTAGATGGATGCGGTGGCGCTATGAGGTACGTGAATCAGAAATAGAATTACAACATGGACTTTTTATTGTTAAAAGGACCTTGATTCCGATGGTACGGGTGCAACATGTCGACACTGCCCAAGGTCCGATTCTTCGGAAATATAATTTGGCTGTAATCACAATTTCCACTGCGGCGACGAATCATAGTATTCCAGCGCTAGTGACGGAAGAAGCAGATGAGTTACGTGGAAGAATTTCAGTGCTCGCAAGGGTGGCGGAAGATGATGTCTAATAATCGCTATAAATTGCATTGGATCACGGCTATTATTGAAGTGCTGAAAACGTTAAAGGAAATGATTCTTCCACTAATTGTGTTATTTTTTGCAAATGGATTGAAAGATTTGGGAACGGGAAAATGGTACATAGATTATGCTTCATTTATCATTTTTGGTGTCCTTCTTATCGTATTTTTGGCTACTGGGATTATCAAATGGAAGCGATTTGAATATTGGTTCGAGGAAGATGAGTTGCGTATTGAGTATGGTTTGTTTGTTAAGAAGAAGCGTTATATTCCGTTTGACCGGATTCAAAGTCTTGATTATACAGAAGGAATTTTGCATCGTCCTTTTAAGCTTATTAAAGTAAAGGTGGAAACCGCAGGTAGTTCTTCGGCCAAAAAATCAGAGGCGGAACTAACAGCCATTACGAAAGAGGCTGCAGAAATAATTGAACTAGAAATTGCAGAGGCAAAAGTTAGAAGAAAAGCTGTTGTTGAAGAAGGCGAAGGGCTAGAGGAGTTATCTATTGAGGAAGATGCACATGTGAAGTCTATTTTCACTTTGTCGGCGAAGGACCTTATTATTTTAGCAACAACTTCGGGCGGTATTGGTGTCATTCTTTCAGGTGCAGCCATTTTTTTATCGCAGTTTTCTGATATGATTCCGTATCAATGGATGTATGAAGAAGTTTCGGTTTTTATTAAATATGGACTTGTAATAGTCGCGTTAGTCGTTTTTTTAGGCTTCGTCGTAGTATGGGGATTATCCGTAGCGATGACGTTCTTCCAGTATTACGGTTTTTCCGTCACGTTGGATGAGCAAGATATCGTCATAACACGAGGGTTATTGGAAAAGAAAAGAATGACAGTGCCGTTGAATAGAGTTCAAAGTGTACGGATTATTGAAAATCCGCTTAGGCAGTTGTTCGGCTATGCGGCAGTCGTCATTGATAGTGCTGGTGGTGGAGGAGCAGAAGGTGCGAAAATTAATCTATTCCCCTTGGTGAAAAAAGCCGCTATTTATCATTCGTTATGCGAGATATTTCCCGATTTAGTGTTAAAGGAGCCAACTCATAAACTACCTGCACGGGGGAGACGTTTTTACTATCGCATTGACTTTGTATGGATGATCCCTACCGCTGGTGCTTTAACTTACTTTTTCTTCCCATATGGTCTATTTTCCTTATTAATCATTCCTGTTATCATCCTCTTTGGGCTTTGGCAACATCGTTCTGCAGGGTATGAAATTTCAGGTAATCAACTAACGATGCGTTTTAGAGGATTTAGCTTACAAACTGCATTTTTAATGAGGAAAAGGATTCAATCGCTGGAAATGAAACAAAACTATTTTCATAAGCGTAAACAGGTAGCTACATTAGCTGCAAGCGTTAAATCAGGAGTGGGTATTTTTCGTCCGTCTATATTTCATATGGAGGAGCTGGAGGCAGAAAGAATTCTTTCGTGGTATGTAAAGAGTACGAATGACAAAGGACAGCAGGAATAGTTTCCCGCTGTCCTTCCTCTTCTTTATCTTTTTTTCCAGCTAATAATACGTTTAGGATGAAAATAGCTGAGTCCAATCAAAAATCCGACGATAAGCCCGGCAATATGGGCTGTTACGTTAATATTTGGTTGGAAAAATCCCATAATGACACCAATTGCGATAATAGGCAAAATGATCTGTCTAAGCTGGGGAAGGATATGCTTGGTGTAATAAACCAGTGCCCCAAATGCCCCGAAAATCCCAAAAATAGCTCCACTAGCACCAACGCTGACATAGCCAAGTGGTTGCAGGAAGTAAGTTGCGATATTGCCGAAAATACCTGCGAGCAGGTAAATGGTCAGGAATCGTGCTTTGCCGGCTATTCTTTCAAGTTCAGGTCCGAAAACGAATAGGGAAAACATATTGAATAGTAAATGGGTAATGCCACCGTTTTCATGTAAGAACATCGGTGTGACGAGTCGCCACCAGTCCCCTTCAGAAATCCATAGGTTGTAACCGACGCCGGCATAAAATACCTCGTCACCAATAAAAGGGATAAATGTAACTAAATGAATGATGATATTCAAAGCAAGCAACACTGTTACAACAGGGTACAGGCGGATGTATTGCGAAAAACTTTCTGTACGACTAAACATTTTTTCACCTCAATCTATGGAACCATTATACATTTTTTAACTTGATTCAGCAAAAAAACGAACAAGGTTGATTTGCGCTTCAGGCGGACGCTTTCCGCGGGCACAGCCTCAGCCGCTTCCCTCGCTACGCTCAGTCCAGGGTCTTCGGCTCGTGCTGTTCCCGCTGGAGTCGCCGCCTTACGCTCTAATCAACGATAATACTCTTACAATTATTCGTCTTTTAAATGAAATAGACAGTAATGAAATTGATTCAACAGATGAACAAATCGGAAAGGGGGAATCGCATTGATTGCAGGAATTGGTTTAGATATCGTCGAATTAGACCGTATTGCTAAATTAGACGCGCATTCAGAGAAGTTTCGTTTGCGTATTTTAACCTTAGCAGAATTACAAATTTACGAAACGCTCACCGACCATCGTCGTATAGAATTTTTAGCGGGGCGTTTTGCGGGTAAGGAGGCTTACGCGAAAGCGAATGGCACTGGAATTGGTATAGCCTGTAACTTTACGGATATTCAAATTTTACCGGAGGCCAGTGGAAAGCCGGTCCTTTATTTCAAGAAAAATAAGGTCTCTGGATTTGTTTCTATTACGCATACAAAAACGGTAGCAGCAGCACAAGTAATCTTACTCGCATAAATGTCCGTCCTTCCTCATAAGATGACCTACCCGATTGAAATGAGAAAGGATGAACTGTATGCGTAGCCGGATAGTTGCTCTGTTGTTAGTTGTAGTTATGGTACTCCTTGCGGCATGTGGAACACCATCGAAAGAGGATATTGCGAAAAAGCTCAGTGGTAAGTGGAATGATACGAAAGGGTACGAACTAAAGGCGACTATGGAGATTAAAACAGGGGCAGAACCGCGTATCTATGATGTTGTTGTCTGGTATACAAAGCCTGCTTTCTATCGTGTGAATGTTAGTCAAGCAGGCAGTGAAGATTCACAGATGATTGTGCGCAACGAAGAAGGGGTATTTGTAGTCACGCCATCACTCGGCAAAACGTACAAATTCCAAAGTGATTGGCCTGCGCAAAATAGTCAAGCGTATTTAATCGGTGCGTTGTCTGATGATATTAAGACGGATAAAAATGCGACGATGACTGAAAAAGAAAAAATGTATATCTTTGAAACAGCGACTCGCAATAATCATAAAAAAGTTTTGCCGACGCAACGAATTCATGTCGACAAAAAAACATTGCTGCCAACCTATGTATCCGTGTTGGATGAAAACAAAGAAGAAAAAATCCGCATCACTTTCCAACAGATTACGCTTGGGAAAGAACGTAAAGCTGCGGACTATGCGGTGGATTTAGATGGTACGAATATTGAAAAAGAACAAAGCCCGGAAGACGGTAAGAAAACAGGTTTCCAAACTTATTACCCAACGGTCGATTGGGAAGGTACCACGTTGGATGAAGAGCAAATGGAAACGGCGAATGGCACAAGGTCCTTCATGACAATTAGTGGAAGTAAAGAATTCATCATTGTTCAGGAACCGGCAACGTTACCTGACAAAAAAATAGCTGTCTCTATTGAAGGTGATCCTGTTGACCTTGGATTTGCGGTTGCGGCTCTAACTGACAACTCAATTCGTTGGGAAAGTAATGGTATCTCATTTTTCATAGCATCTGAAACGTTAACAAAAGATGAAATGATTGAGGTAGCTTTGTCGATGGAAGCAGAAGGTATGAAATAATTTATCTTCATTCAGCAAATTTATTTGTACTGAAAGCGAAGCATCAGCTACTGAAGACTCCCGCCTCTATAGGTGGCGAGATGAATGCAGTTTTGTTTTCCTGTTCAGCGTGTGTTCAAATGCCCGCTGAACGATAAGAGGAACGCAGGCTAAGGCGTAATTGATTGACGAAGAAAGGGTAGGGGATTGATAATAGAGAGCAACAACGTATAAATGAGGGGGCATCATGAAAAACTCTGTTCATTATCGTCCAACGCAAGTAACGATAAATCTGGAAGCTATCAAGGCGAATATCCGGAACTTGATACAGTATATAGAAAGATCGACTTCAGTGATTGCGGTTGTGAAAGCAAATGGCTATGGACATGGAGATGTGGAAGTGGCCATTGCTGCTTTTGAAGCAGGTGTTCAAATGGTTTCGGTTGCGACGCCGGATGAAGCGGTGCGGCTGCGAATGGCAGGCATCAGTGGAGATATCCTTGTTATGGGACCGTCTCCCACTAGCTTTGCTGCAAAAGCAGCTGAACTTGGCGTCATCATCACCGTTTCTGCAGCGGAGTGGTTGCAGGCGGTACTGGACTACGAAGAAAAAATGAGTAAACCGTTAAAAATTCATGTAAAAATTGATAGCGGTATGGGTAGAATTGGGCTACGGGATGCAGCGGCCCTCCAGGCGATTTTGTCGATTGTCGAGCATACTGAAGATGTGCAATTAGATGGCATCTTCACACATTTTTCCTGTGCGGACGAAGGGAATCAGGGGAGAACTGAAAAGCAGTTTGCGATGTTTAGGGAGCTGGTACAAACATTACCAGAAAAACCACGACTTGTTCATGCGTCGAACAGTGCGGCTGCCCTCCTTTATCACGATTATGGATTGGATGCAGTTCGTTTTGGGATTGGCCTTTATGGCATTGCATCCTCAGACTATGTGGCAAGAAATTTACCGTTTCCTCTTGAAAGATCCTTACAAATGGAAAGTGAGCTCGTCCATGTCAAATATGTAGAGACTGGGACTCCGATTAGTTATGGAGGTACCTATGAAACGACTGAGGGTGAGTGGATTGGTACCATTCCGATTGGTTATGCAGATGGTTTACGGCGTGGCTTGCGAGGACAGGATGTTCTCATTGGTGGAGAGCGAGCAACACTTGTCGGTACAATTTGTATGGATCAATGTATGGTGAAATTAGCACATGAAATGCCGATTGGTGAAAAAGTTACACTAATTGGTCGCCAAGGGCAAGAGGAAATTACGATGGAAGAGTGGGCGGAACGACTCGGCACCATTCCATATGAAATTGCTGTTTCGATTGCGGAACGGATTCCGAGAATATATATTGGGAAAGATGGACAGCCTATCTAATATCCGTACTTTCGACAAAAAAACAAGTAGTCTTGCAGAATCCTGTCAATAAACTTCCTTCTATGTCTTCTCATTGTCGTTATTCAATGGTAAGATGAACTTGTATTGAAATGAGGGAACGGTTTGTCGGAGGTGCTGACGTTGCGTGCAAATAAAAACATGAAAGAAATCATTGTTAAGATTCCAAAACGGATGCTGAATGAAAATGAACATACGGTCGTCCATCAGGAGCCGGGTCGTGAAGATTTCGTTTATATTTCGACAAAACGATACGTAACCGACTATGAATCGGCTACGATTAGAGAAGAAATGATGAAGGGTTACGTCGAAATGTCACAAATCAACCTGAAAATCGCCACAGAATGCTTGCATGTGGAGTTTGAAGCCCAGCATACGGTGGAACGTCTCGTAAGCGGAGGATGAAAAGTTGGCAATAAAACGTGGAGACGTCTTTTTTGCAGATCTGTCGCCTGTCGTCGGTTCTGAACAGGGAGGTACAAGACCGGTTCTTGTTATTCAAAATGATATAGGCAACCGGTTTAGTCCGACAGTCATTATTGCGGCAATTACCGCACAGATACAAAAAGCAAAATTGCCTACACATGTTGAAATTGATGCGACGCGCTATGGCTTCGAGCGGGATTCAGTTATCCTGCTCGAACAAGTTCGCACAATCGACAAGTCAAGGCTTACCGATAAGATTACGCAACTAGATGATTTTTTGATGGAACAGGTCGATGAAGCACTTGAAGTGAGCTTCGGTCTCGTCAAATTCTGAGCATACATATAAGAAAAACACCACAGGAGTGATATCTGTGGTGTTTTTTGATTGTCGAAGCATGAACATTGGACTATTTTCAATTATGTGACAGAAAGAGGTGTGCTACCTTGTATTTTTCGTTACAATGAGTATATAGATTGTTTAACTTGAGGAAATCTAACAAGGGGGCTTATAGGTATTATTATGAATAAGTATATGGTAGAAGGTATAAATCAGCATATGGATGACATTATTGAACGATGGCAAATGAGTATGGAAAAAGTGGAAGAAGAGCGCTTTTTTCAGTTTATGCCTCTACAGCTCATCGAAAAAACAAGTAGGGAATTCGTGGAACTCATGACGTCAAATATTACAGATGACGATATTGTTGACGAAATGAAGTTAAATGATTTCACTGAAAAAGTAGTGCGTTTCGGTTGGTCTATTAAATTTGTGAACAAGGCAATTGATAATTTTTCGCAGATTACTTTTAATTTATTAGAAGAAAAAGGTGTTATTACAAATAGTAATTTACGTCCCATCATGGATCTGTTTACGAATTGGATCAGACCCCTGCGTGGAAGTATTATTCAAGCTTACTCTACAGAATGGGAACGTACATTTAGTTTACAAAGAATTGCTTTGCAGGAGTTATCTGCATCGCTGATTCCGGTCTTCGATAAAATATCAGTTATGCCATTAGTCGGAACGATTGATTCAGAACGTGCCAAGCTCATTATGGAGAACTTGTTGGAGGGAGTAGTAAGGCAAAGGGCAGAAGTTGTTCTTCTTGATATTACAGGTGTCCCAGTCGTCGATACAATGGTCGCCCATCATATTATTCAAGCAGCGGATGCGGTTAGGCTCGTCGGGGCAAAATGTATACTTGTCGGAATTCGACCGGAAATTGCACAGACGATTGTGACATTAGGTATCAATTTGAATGATTTCACGACTACGAGTACATTGAGGCGTGGGATGCAGGAGGCTCTGAGGTTGACGAACCGTACAATTGTGGAGGTTGATTGCTCATGAATAAGCGAATTCCAATTTTAAAATTAAAGGACGTTTTAATTGTTTCTGTCCAATGGGAACTTGATGATCAGACGGCTATTCAGTTTCAAGAGGATCTATTGAAAAAAATGCATGAGACGACGGCGCGAGGTGTGGTGATCGATTTGACACCGATTGACTTCATCGATTCATTCATCGCCAAAGTTTTAGGGGATGTGATTAGCATGTCAGGATTGATGGGAGCCAAAGTTGTTATTACAGGGATCCAGCCGGCCGTTGCTATTACGCTCATTGAACTTGGAATTCGTTTGGAGGACGTATTGACTGCGCTCGATCTCGAAAACGGATTGGACAAACTTCAACAAGAATTGGAGGCCTGACCATGGGGGAGCGGTCTTCTGTAGAGATATACACGGAGTGGGATATTGTTGCTGCTCGACAGCTCGGGCGGAATGAAGCAAAAAAGTCAGGATTCGGAACGGTCGATCAGGCGAGGATTACAACAGCAATAAGCGAATTAGCACGTAATATTTATTTATATGCAGGAAAAGGTAAAATTGAAATTGAAAGTCTTTCCGTAGATGGCTTATCCGGCATTACAATCATCGCATCTGACGAGGGACCTGGAATTCCTGACATACGTATAGTAATGGAGGATGGGTTTACGACTTCAGGAGGACTTGGCGCGGGGATGCCAGGTGTAAGGAGGCTTATGGACGAATTCAAATTAGAGACAGAACTCGGGGTGGGCACGGTAATTACCGCGACAAAATGGCTACGGTGAAGGGATGATGATGGGTGCCTCAGGATATTGTGAAGCAATATAAAGAAATTATGCAGCAATATATCGATAGGCCAAATGAAGAGGCTCTTTATTTGGGTCAGAAATTTAGTAGGAAATTCATCGGGCAAGAAATAGCACCTGAAGAGGTCATCAGTATTCATAAAATTGCTCTGACTGAACTGTATCCGGATATACAGGATGAGCTGGTAAATTCATTTGATTATTTGATTGAAATGATGATTCACTATGGACTTGCTCTAAGAGAGCATCAAAGCTTAATCCGTAGGCAGGCAGAAATTCAGATGGAAATCAATGTTGCTGTGAAGGTGCAGGATACATTATTGAAGACGAAAATACCAGAAGTTCGAGAATTGGATATCGGCTTTGTAACAGAGCCGGCCAAAAAGATGAGTGGAGATTACATTTATTTTCTACATGATAATTACTATGAGACAAGTGTAGCGGTTGCTGATGTGATGGGGAAGGGAATTCCTGCAGCGCTTTGTATGACGATGATTAAGTTCGGGATTGACAGTTTACGTAACGAGGATACAAGTCCGCAAAATGTACTCGATATCGTCAATCGGATTGTGGAGAAAAGCGTATCTGATTCAATGTTCATCTCCATGTTTTATGGGAAGTATGATGCAAGAGATGCAAGTTTTACTTATGGTTCAGCTGGACATGAGCCAGCCCTCCTGTATAAGGCATCTACTGGGACATTTACGGAACTCGGTGCGAAGGGACTTCTGCTTGGCGTTCATGCAGATGTACTATATGAAGAAAAGTCAGTTGTGCTAGAAGAAGGTGATTTCATCGCTATGATGACGGACGGTGTAACAGAAGTACGTACGGATACTGGTTTTATAGACAGTGAAGCGATTAAATCGTTATTGTTAGAAGTGAAGGACGAGCCTGCTCAAGTGATTGCAGATACAATGTACAATAAGCTTGCAGGGGTACAGGATTTTAATTTGCGGGATGATTTTACAATTGTAATTTTCAAAAAAAAGAATAATTAAGTTTGATTTATATAAATAAGAGGGTATACATCAGTTTACTGTACATTTTTTAAAAATAGAAAACTCGGGGTGAGAATAATGGATTTGCAGGTAGAGTTATTAGAAGAGAACAGTGTTCGACGTTTTAAAATTGTTGGCGAAATTGATGCATTTACAGCTACAAAGTTAAAAGAATCCCTCGCGTCGGCTGAAAAAGTGGAGGATATGCAAGCTGAATTAGATCTATCCGAGGTGGAATATGTGGACAGTACCGGACTTGGCGTATTTGTCGGATTTTATAAAGCTGTGAAAGCTAACGGAGGGCATGTCAAAATCGTTGGTGTCAATTCTCGCCTTAGAAGGTTATTTGAAATTACAGGTTTAAGTGAAGTTATGGATATAGAAAATGAGGAAGGTAGGGACGAAGATGCAGGCGTATGACTATATTGAAATTAGAGTTCCGGCAAAAGCGCAGTATGTCGGTGTCGCTCGTCTAACGATATCAGGACTCGCAAGCCGGTTAGGTTTTACGTATGATGAAATTGAAGATTTGAAAATAGCTTCAAGTGAAGCGATTACAAATGCAGTTCAACATGCGTATAAGGTTAACGAGGAGGGGGAAGTTGTTGTTGGCTGCGCTCTTTTCGAAGATAGGTTAGAAATAATGGTTGCGGATCATGGGAAAAGTTTTAATTTTGAAGAAACGAAAAAGTCATTAGGGCCTTATAATGAACAGGAGGAAGTTCAATTTCTCCGGGAGGGCGGACTCGGTCTATACCTGATGGAAACACTTATGGATGATGTGAAAGTCCACCATAAGGAGGGCGTGACGGTCTTTATGACCAAATATCTCGGTGGAGAGCGGGGGGATGATGATGTCGGAAGAACAGTCTCCTCGTGAATCCGGGACGAAGGAACAAGTTCTACTCTGGATTAAGCAATATCAGGAAACGGAAGATCAAGAAGCCCAAACAAATCTCGTCCTGCATTATGAGCGTTTGGTGCAATCGATTGCCAGAAAATATTCCAATGGCAAGCCCTATCATGAGGATATTGCGCAAGTAGGTATGCTCGGACTCCTAGGGGCTATTCGTCGCTATGATCCGGGATTCGGTAGAAGTTTCGAAGCATTCGCCGTTCCGACAATCATTGGGGAAATTAAGCGGTTTCTTCGGGATAAAACATGGGCAGTTCATGTCCCGAGACGAATAAAAGAGCTTGGACCGAGAATTAAAGCGGCTGTTGAAGCGTTAACAAGAGAATTACAACGCTCTCCCCTTGTCGGTGAAATTGCTGAATATCTAGATGTAGATGAAGAGCTAATCCTTGAAGCAATGGAAATGGGAAGAAGTTATCAGGCACTTTCTATGGATCGAGGATTGGAAGCAGATTCCGAAGGCGGGCTGGTGACTTTGTTCGATGTCGTTGGAGAAACTGATGCAGGCTTCGAAAGGATAGATCAACGTATGTTAGTTGCGAATGCGTTAAATGTACTTTCCGAACGTGAAAAACAGATTATCCAATATACATATATTGAACAATTAAGCCAAAAAGAAGCGGGAGAACGGCTTGGGATTTCCCAAATGCATGTCTCGAGATTACAACGAAAAGCTATCAAGAAGTTACAGGATGCAATTCTAGCGGCTGGTGGTGTGTCATAGTGGAATCTATTTTAACTGAACATGTTGAAGTCTATGTTTATCAGGCGGTGAAACGGGGAAATCGGGAATGTGGTGATACGTACTTCGTGCAGGCTGAGGAGGATTATTTCATTTGCGCAATTGCGGATGGGCTAGGGAGTGGACCGATTGCTCGCCAATCAGCACAAATCATTCCGAAGGTATTGGGCGAATTTCATTCTGAAACGATTGATGAATTGCTAAGCCGTTGTAATGAGTATATGGTGCAAAAACGTGGTGCCGCTGTAGCGATTATGAAGATAGACCATAACCGGAAAACGATACAATACAGTTGTGTGGGGAATGTCCGATTATATATTCTGCACAACAGAACAAAGATGATTTATCCTTTGCCTGTTATGGGTTATCTGTCGGGTAGACCTCAAAAGTTAAAAACGCAACAATACGATTACCAGGCGGGAGATATATTTTTCCTTCATTCAGACGGGGTCACGTTAAACAGCCCGAAGGCTATCTTGAAGGACAGCTCAGGGGCCTGCGAATTGTCTCGGAATGTATTGCAATCCATTGACGATGGCGACGACGCCACCTTTATAGCAGGAAGCCTACTTCTATGAATAGGAAGTGGGCTTTTTATCTGGATTCAGATGAAAAGTCTCCGGCGGATGTCACGGATTTTTAAGGGAAGCTTAAGAAGGCAGTCTAAGTGCGCGACGTCCTGAAAGAGTGCCTTGATTTCTGCAAAGTACGCAGAAATACGGCAAATCGAACCCTTCGTAGTTCGATTCGCAATTACACCAAGGCGTAATTGATGTTAAAATGAAAGACAGTGAGGAAAGGGTGATTGTATTGATAGGAGATATTATTAAAGCGACGGCTGACAAAGCAGCTGTTAGTATCCATCAAACTGAAAAAGTGATTGCGTTACTTGATCAAGGGAACACGGTTCCGTTCATTGCTAGGTATCGAAAAGAGGAAACAGGTTCGCTCGATGAAGTTCAGATAAAAGCAATTGAAGATGCTTATAGTTATGTCAAAGGTCTTGAGCAACGAAAAGAAGAAGTGATTCGACTTATTGATGAGCAAGGTAAACTAGATGATAACTTAAGAAAATTGATTGAAGGAGCTACTGTGCTCCAGCGTATTGAAGACTTGTACCGACCGTTTAAACAGAAAAGGCGGACGCGTGCAATGATTGCAATTGAAGCTGGACTGGAACCACTGGCTAATCAGCTGTTAGAATACTCGACGGCTGTGCCGGAAGAAATGGCAGTACCTTTTGTTAATGAAGAAGCGGGTGTAAACACTGTTGAAGAGGCGCTCGCGGGTGCGCGTGATATTATTGCCGAGCGTTTTGCGGACGATGCTACCATTCGGGAGAATATCCGTAAGCTGACATGGAATAATGGTTTGATTGTATCCGTGCTACGAAAAGGTGCGGAAGATGAGCGTAATGTATTTGGCAATTACTATGAATACGAAGAGCCGCTAAAGAAAATTGTGCCACACCGTGTGCTTGCCTTGAACCGTGGTGAAAAGGAAGAAGTGTTACGAGTCGGTATATCCTTCCCAACGGTACAAATTATTGGGGGACTTGAACGTGAATTGATTCGTAAAGCGCATGTGCCGGTAGCGGCGCAAGTGAAAGAAGCGATTGAGGATGCGTTTAAACGATTGATAGCTCCTTCTATTGAAAGAGAAATTAGGACGGCGCTGACTGAAAAGGCGGAAGAACAAGCTATTCATGTGTTTTCGGAAAACTTGAAGAGTCTTTTGCTGCAGCCTCCTTTGAAAGGGAAAGTGGTGCTAGGTGTGGATCCGGCCTTCCGTTCAGGCTGTAAACTCGCGGTTGTCGATGAAACAGGAAAGCTGCTTGAAATATCAGTCGTGTACCCACATCCACCAAAACCTGAAAAAGAAAAGTCGAAGCGTATCATTTTGGAATTACTTAAAAAGTACCCAGTTTCTATTATTGCGATTGGTAACGGAACAGCTTCGCGCGAATCAGAGTTGTTCATTGTTGAGTGTATAAAAGAGGCGGCGGCAGGCGTTTCCTATGTCATTGTCAATGAAGCAGGTGCAAGTGTGTACTCAGCTTCGGCTAAGGCGCGGGAAGAGTTTCCTGATTTACAAGTTGAACAGCGAAGTGCAGTGTCAATCGCGCGGCGTTTGCAAGATCCATTGTCAGAACTGGTGAAGATTGATCCAGGTTCTGTTGGGGTTGGGCAATATCAGCATGATGTAGCTAAAAAACGCTTATCGGAATCATTAACGTTTGTTGTTGAAACGGCCGTGAACCGAGTGGGTGTAGATGTAAACACAGCTTCCTCCTCATTGCTTCAATATGTTGCGGGTTTATCGAAGGTCGTGGCAGAAAATATTGTGAAGTCTCGTGAAGAGAATGGTTTATTTACGAAGCGCAACCAATTGAAAAAAGTGCCACGTCTTGGAGCGAAAACTTATGAGCAGGCGATTGGCTTCCTTCGCGTACCTGGTGCGGCAGATCCTTTTGACTCGACTGGAATTCATCCGGAAAGTTATGCATTGGCGGAGCGAGTATTAGAAGAGGTTGGATTAGGGAAAAAGGTACTTGGTAAGCAAGAAACGGCGGAGGCATTAGCCGATCTTGATATTAAGACGCTGGCAACGAAGTTAGATGTTGGAGAAGTGACACTGAAGGATATTATTGACACCCTTCAAAGACCGAATAGAGATCCGCGTGATGATTTTCCACAGCCGTTACTAAAAGCAGACGTACTTGATATGAAGGATCTGTATCAAGGTCTTGAAATGCAAGGAACCGTTAGGAATGTTGTCGACTTCGGTGCATTCATAGATATAGGGGTAAAGGAAGATGGGCTTGTGCATATTTCGAAATTGAAAAAAGGCTATGTGAAGCACCCTTTAGATGTAGTATCGTCGGGTGATATTGTTACAGTATGGGTAGAGGGAGTAGACAAGGCAAAAGGTAGAATTTCACTAACGATGCTACCGCCCGTAAAAAAATAACTTGTCTTGGCGCTATAGCTTAGGAGGGAAATGGTCATGAAAGATACAGACTTACAGAAGTTGATAGAAGATATTTCTATCGATGTATTTGGAAAGCCATTCCTCCATCTATCTCGCTTTAATAGTAGGTTACGCACAACGGGTGGACGTTATATGTTGGTAGATCATTCGATTGAGATTAACCCCTTGGTATTTCAGAGATATGGAATGGAAGAATTAGTCGGCGTTATTAAACACGAACTATGTCATTATCATCTTCATATAGAGGGAAGGGGTTATCGCCACCGTGATGTTGATTTTAGGGAGTTGCTAAAGAAAACAGAGTCACCAAGGTTTTGTAAAGTGCTTTCTGAAATGAATAAGAAGCCTCCATTGGTGCATCTTTATAAATGTGTAGCATGTGAGTTAGAGTATCGGCGGAGAAGAAGGATGGACGTTCGGAAGTATAGATGTGGAAAATGCGCAGGGGCTATAATGGAGATGTAATTTAAAAGCCAGGCTGCTTTACCTTGATCCAGCAATGTACTGAAAGCGAAGTGTCAGCTACGGGGGGCAACCCCCTGTTGAACCAAGTAGGCAATCGGTGGATTGGTGATTAGGTCTTCCTTTTTGAAAGTTATTGAAAAGAAGTTGTAGAAAAGTGTTGACGTAGTGAATTGAACTGTCTATAATAGAAAAAGTCGGTTAGGAAATACAGCTTCAGAAACAAGATAAGATGTTCCTTACATACGATATCAATACTTTATGAGGCCCCTTGGTCAAGCGGTTAAGACACCGCCCTTTCACGGCGGTAACACGGGTTCGAATCCCGTAGGGGTCACCAATCGGTGGGGTATAGCCAAGCGGTAAGGCAACGGACTTTGACTCCGTCATTCGTTGGTTCGAATCCAGCTACCCCAGTTCAACCTTTAAGTTGTTTCTTCTTATATATAATAGAGAGCCATTAGCTCAGTTGGTAGAGCATCTGACTTTTAATCAGAGGGTCGCAGGTTCGAATCCTGCATGGCTCACCATTTTAAAAAATGTTGACAAATGAAGTGCGTAATGTATAATAAAGTTTGTCGCCAAATACATGCGGTAGTGGCGGAATGGCAGACGCGCTAGGTTGAGGGCCTAGTGGGGGTTAACCCCGTGGAGGTTCAAGTCCTCTTTACCGCACCAAATCATTTTTGCTTTAAACAGAGCGCTCGTAGCTCAATTGGATAGAGCACCTGACTACGGATCAGGAGGTTGTGGATTCGACTTCTGCCGGGCGCGCCATACTTATATGCGGGTGTAGTTTAGTGGTAAAACCTCAGCCTTCCAAGCTGATGATGAGGGTTCGATTCCCTTCACCCGCTCCATATTACTTAAATGAAATAACTCGAAGAAAATGATTTGAAAATAGTTGTTGACTTCTCTCTGCGAGAATGTTATACTAGAATAGTTGTTAAATAAAGTAACTCATGAACCTTGAAAACTGAACAGCAAAACGTCAACGAAATACAGCA